>CAYPQR010000368.1:0-3594 GCA_964412865.1 uncultured Intrasporangiaceae bacterium | reverse complement strand
TCTCCACCTTGGCCAGGTAGTGCGGGTACACCGAGGCGACGCTGGTCGTGAAGATACGGCTCATCTGTCAGAGCGTAGTCAACGGCCGCTCTGACCGCTGTCCCTGAGGACTACGAGGAACTACGCTCGGCCGGCCACCTCACCGGAAGGCGACAACACCCTGCTCGGTGGCGACGAGCAGCAGGCCGTCCCCGACGCTCGGCGAGGTGAAGATCGGCGTCGCCTGCCCCACCGCGACGCGCTGCCGCACGGCGCCCGTCGATGCGGAGAAGCCCACCAACTCGCCTGCCTCGTGATCGAGCGCCCAGACGCGGCCGCCCACGACGATCGGTGCGCTATCGGCGCCCTGGAGCCGCGGCCCCAAGGTGCGATGACGCACGTCGATGACCTGGATGCCGCCGTCGCGACACGGCACGAAAAGCCGCTCGGTCCTCGGATCGTAGGCCGGACCGCCGTCGGGGTCGCTGCCGCAGACACCCGGGATCCGCGCGATCCGATGCAGGTCCCGCGACCGCAGCAGATAGCCGATGTCGGTCTTGCCGACGCTGAACACCATCCCATTCGGCAGCAGCACCGGATTGCCGGTCGACAGATCCTCGTCGCCACCGGCGACCCTGTCCTTGTATGACGCCAGCGGCTTCAGCGACGGGCTCAGCCGCACGACGCTCTCGGTGTACTTCTTCGGGTCCGGGCCACCCAGTGGCGGATCGGGATTCGCGTTACCGGTGCTGACATACAGGTCTCCGTCGGCGCCGACCGCCGGTGCACCGCCCGACTGCCAGATCGCCCCGCCCTCACCGTCGGATGCCACCTCGAACGAGACGCGAGAGCGCCCGCCAGTGGGATCCACGCCGACCACCCAGCCGTGGTAGTGACCGCAATCGCCGAAGTTGCCGCCATACGAGACATAGACGCGCCCCCGGCTGTATGCGAGGCCCGCCCGCTGCAAGAGCGTGACCGCTGATTCTCCTTCGGGCAGTGGTGGATCGACTCGCATGCTGACCGTCTGCCGCCCGGTGCGCACATCGAACCCGAACAGCTGATGGTGCGCGGCATCCGGCCCGTCGGCGACCTCCGCGACCACATAGACGGTGCCGCGCGCGGTATCGACGACGGGGGTGCTGGTGATGCCGAGGGGATCGATGTCGCCACACCCGATCGCGCTCACGACATGTGTGAGCGGCGTGCCGACAGTGTGTGACCACAGCACCTTGCCGGTGGCCGGATCCAGAGCCACCACCCGATTGCGCTCGGTGGCCGCGATCACCCGCCCATCGGCGACCACCGGCTGGCCCCGCACCGCACCGCCGAGATCAGCCGTCCACGCGCGGTGCGGCGGGTTCAATGCCGGCCCATGCGCCACGTCCCCGGTGCGCGAGGGATTGCGATGGTATGCCGGCCAGCCGCCGACCGCAGCGGTTTTCGGCGACACCGATGCGGTGGGCCCCGGGCCGGTCGTGACGCTCTGCGAGCTCGCCTGCCGCGGCGAGCTCGACGTCGGGGAACCCGAACTCTGCCCGGCCGAGGTCGATGCGCTGCAACCGGCGACGACCAGCGCACAACTTGCCGCCACCGCCGTGCGAGCGGCACGACGCCGCAGTCGTCCCCCGCGACAACACACGGCAGGGACTCTGCGCATGCCTCATTATCCCGCGTCGAGCTCCAGACTGCCCAGTGCATCCTCGACGGCCCGATGGAACGTCGGGAAGGCATAGATCATCGAACGCAGTCGAGATATCGGCGTCCGCTCGTGCACGGCGAGCGTGAGCATCGACAGCACTTCCCCACCGTTCGGCCCGGCGGAGGTGGCGCCGACCAGGATTCCCCGCTCAGCATCGGCGACCAGTTTGATGAAGCCGTCATTGCCGGCCCTGTGGATCCAGCCGCGGGTCGACGACGGGAGCTGCGTGACCGCAGTGGCGACGGAGATTCCGTGCTCACGCGCCTGAGCCTGCGTCATACCCACACCGCCGATCTCCGGATCGGTGAATGTCACGCGCGGAACAGCATGGTATTCGGCAGGATTCGGATCCTGTCCGAGAATGTGTGCGGTCGCGATACCGGCCTGATACATCGACATGTGGGTGAACGCTCCCTTGCCGGTGATGTCGCCGATCGCGTAGACGCCATCGGCGATTCGCATATACGGGTCGGGATCGACGAGACGCGCGTCGGTGTCGACCCCGATGGATGCCAGTCCGATCTCGGCGAGGTCGATCCGGCGCCCCGTGGCGATCAAAAGCCGCTCCGCCGTGAGGGATTCGCCGCCAACTTCGAGCGTGAAGCGCGTGCCGTCATGCGACACGCGGGTCGCTGCGGCGCCGGTGTGCACGCCGATGCCCTCCGACTCGAAGACGTCGGAGATCAGCTCACTGGACTCCGGTTCCTCCGGCGTCAGCAGCCGCGGCGCGGCCTCCACGACGTCGACCCGCGTGCCGAAACGCGCAAACGCCTGCGCCATCTCGAGGCCGATCGCACCGCCTCCCAACACGATCATCGACTCCGGCGCAGACGTGACGGCGACGACATCGCGGTTGGTCCAAAACGGCGTGCCCTCCAGGCCCGGCACGGGCGGCACGAGCGGCTCCGTGCCGGTGTTGAGGACGATGGCCCGGGATGCGGTGAGCTCGCGATCGCCGACCTGCACCGTATGCGGACCGGTCACCACAGCGTGCCCCCTCACGAAATGACCACCCGTCTTCTCGAAGCGCTCGACGGCGATCGCGTCGTCCCAGTCGGTCGTCGCCTCGTCACGGATGCGCGTCGCCACCGGCGTGAAGTCCGGCACGATGGTGCTCTCCCCCGCGAGTTCCGGCACTCGACGCCCCTCCGCGAGGCTGTCCGCCGCGCGGACCATCATCTTCGTCGGGATGCAGCCGTAATACGGGCACTCCCCACCCACAAGACGCTGGTCGATGCCGATGACCGTCAGGCCCGACGAGGCCAGAGATCCGGCAACCGCCTCACCGCCCGGTCCCATTCCGATGACGATGACGTCTGCCGTGTCGATCTGGTCCGCGCTCATCTGCTTCTCCCTCGATCTGGCCTCGTAGGCTGGAAGATGCCCTGCACTCAAGGCTACGTGTCATTCGAGGATGAGATTGATGAACAACGACGCCGATGCACTGATCGACCGCTTCGACCGGGTGCGCTCCTACACCGAGGGCCTGGCCGCACCCCTGTCACCCGAGGATCAGACGGTGCAGTCGATGCCCGACGTCTCACCGACGAAGTGGCACCGCGCCCACGTGACCTGGTTCTTCGAGACCTTCGTGCTGGCCGACAACGAACCGAATTTCGCGAAGTACCACGACGACTACTGGTTCCTGTTCAACAGCTACTACGAGGCTGTGGGGCCACGGTATGCCCGCCCCATGCGCGGCGTCATCACCCGCCCGGGCGCGCACGACGTCGGTCTTTATCGCACCGACGTCGACGGGCGCATGCGCGACCTGCTGTCAGGGCTCGACGACGGCACGCTCGCCAAGTTGGCACCGACGATCGAACTCGGCTTCAACCACGAGCAGCAGCATCAGGAGTTGCTGCTGATGGACATCAAGCACGTGCTCTCGCTCAACCCGCTGGCGCCGACGT
>CAYPQR010000367.1:0-3598 GCA_964412865.1 uncultured Intrasporangiaceae bacterium | reverse complement strand
AGTTGGAAGAAGTGCCGCTCGTGCAACTCCGGTCTGGACGGCCACACGTCGTAGCTTTCGACGCCCAACGCTCGCACTGTGCTTGATCGACCCGAGATCGCCTGCATCTGTGGCTACGCCCGGTTCGCCAGAGAGATGCGTGACGCAAACCGTGATCTCACCTTCGCAGGTCCCGTCTGACGCACCTCGCGCCGCCTGAAAGTCACAGTGCGCAGGGCGCAACCACATGCTGAAGCGAAACTCCACCACGTTCCGGTACGTAGGGCCATCTCACGAGTTGACGACACAAAGGCCCGCCTGCGCTGCTGATCAGGTGGCGACGGGCATCCAGAGCCGATCGACGGGCATCACATGCACGCGGTCCGAGTAGGTGTAAGTGCGACTCCCTGTCGTGAACATGAAGCCTCCGGCGAACCGGTTTCCCACAAGGTCACGAAGCTGCGTCAACCCGCGGAAGTCCTTCCCCGGAGCCCGCTCACTGGCCTTCACCTCGAAGGCGAGGACCCTCCCGTCGTCATACTCGACGATGAGGTCTACCTCACTCCCATCGCTCGTCCGCCAGTGCCCAAGCCTGACCGGTTCGTCGAGCCACGACGCCTGCTTGCGAAGTTCGTTGACGACGAATGTCTCCAACAGGTGGCCGAAATCGGTGAGCGACGTCGGGTCGACACCGGACAGCCTGTCCGGCGTGAGCCTCAGCAGACGAGCAGCTAGCCCTGAGTCGACAACATGGACCTTGGACTTTGCGCTCACTCGGGATCGTAAAGTCTTGCCCCACGCCGGCAAACGCACAATCAGGAAGAGGTCCTCGAGCAACCGAACGTGACTCTCGGCGGTGGCTCTGCTGATGCCCAGCTTCTCGGCGGCCGCGGTCACATTGAGCAGCTGCCCCGTCTGTGCCACCAGATGGCCGAGCAGGTCAGCGAGCGCTTGACGTTCACGAATCCTGCTGAGCTCGACGGCGTCCCGCTCCACCGATGCACGCACGAAGTCGTCGAACCAGCGGGATCGGGCAGCCCCGGACCGCCGCAACGCCAGCGGCATCCCCCCGGCGCACACCCGATCGACGTATTCCTCCCTCGTTGTCGTGGACGTAGGGACTGTTCCGACGACAACCTCGGGGTCTCCCGCAAGCCGCTCCAGCAGGTTCTCGCGGACCCCGCCGATCTCCCCTTGAGACAAGGGCCAGATCACCAGGGAATGCAACCTTCCCGTGAGCGCCTGGGTGGTGACAGGCAGTGCGTCCTGTCGCGTCGAGCCCGTGAGGATAGCCGTCCCCGGAAGGCTTCCCTCTCGATTCAGGCGGGCTTTGAGCGCATCCAGAATGTCGGGCGCCCGCTGGTACTCGTCGATACACAGTGGAGCCCCTGATCGCACCGTCGCCGCCAAGTTGCCCTGCACCGCTTCACGAACCTCAACATCATCCAGGTCGATCACCGACGCGCCAACCTTTGCGGCGAAAGCGCGCAGCACCGTCGATTTGCCCACCGAACGGGGACCATGCAGCGCGATGACCGGCTCCACTCGCACTTGCTCGGCCACCAGGTCACTCACCCGACGCGGAACGATCCCGCCCAGCTCCATACACTTAACTTAGCAAACGTGAGCTTACAAAACTAGCAAACGTGAGCATACCGACCAGGCAATCATGAGTGTGATGCTTCACGCGCGTGGGCGCTCCACGGATCAACCAGCTCGACGCCGGTGTACACGAGGTCCTTCACGGTGCGCGTAGCGCAGGTCGCTCGGTGCGCCAGGCAGATCGCGGCGATCTGCGCGTCAGCAGTACTGATCGGCGCTCCCGCGTTCTCTCGAGCTACGAGCACGTGGGCATAGCGGTCGCCCGCCACGTCGTCGAACGGCAGCCGTCGCACACCCGCCAACAGTTCCGCGAGCGTGACGGACGTGATCGCGACATCACCCGCCAGGGGTCGCGAGCCAGTCCACTACGCGCGGCTCCGGCGAGGGCTGAAAGACCTCCGAGATGACGTTCGTGTCGAGGACGATCACCCGAAGTCCACCGACCGTGCGACGTCTTCACGCGCTGGGACCGGCAGTTCTTTGACACCGCCGACCCCTTGAGCAGCAGCCAGCAACGCCATCCCGATGTGTGGCCGTCGAGCTGCCCGGATCCATCTCGACGAGGATGTCGATGTCCGACCCCGGGTGCGCGGTGCCGCGCGCGACGGAGCCGAACAGCTTGGGGCTGGTCGCGCCGTACCGATCAAGGAGTACCTGGAACTCGTCACGGCGCGCGTCGAGCAACTCGCGGAGGGCGAGTGTCTCGGGCGTCATGGTGACCTCAGGCATGCCTTCAGTGGGCGGCGCGAATGAGAACGGCGCGGCGATGGCACCGGAGCATCACACGTTGAGGCGGAACTCCACCGAGTTCCGGCACGGAGCAACCTCTGCTCCAGCCTTTCGTCAGCCTTCCAGTGCAAGCCTGTCTCGAAGCCACTTGTCGATTCCCTCGAGCGCGGCCTGTGCCATGGATGTCGGATGGGCGGTGAACGCATGCGGAGACGCAGGATAGGCACGTAAGTCCAGCTCAACGCCTGCGACCAATAGCCGCGTCGCCATTGCGAGATTGTCCTCGTAGAGGATGTCGTTTTCGCCGATCACCATCAGGACCGGAGGCAGACCCTTCAGGTCGGCAAATACGGGCGAGATGTCGGGGTTTGAGCGGTCCGGAGCGTCGCCCGCGTATGCAGCCAGGAAGTACTCATCCCTGATGATGCGCCCCGCGGGAGTCTGAGCCGAGAGGTCGTACGTTCCGCACTGCAAGACCGCACCCCCGAACGCATGCATGCCACGGTCACGGAGCCGAAGCAGCGTCACCGCCGCCAAGGTAGACCCTGCCGAAAATCCGCACATCGCAAGCCGAGACGTGCCGAATCGTGTTTCGGCGTGCTCTGCGAGCCACAGTGCGGCTGTCTCGCAATCATCGGGGGCCGCCGGCCACGGATCTTCGGGGGCCAGTCGGTAGTCCACGCTGACGACGGCAACACCCAGAGCATCCACGAGACGACGATTCCGAATATCGCTGCCTGCGGCGGACCCGAGATAGAAGCCGCCCGTGTGGATCTCCAAGAGCACACCTTCGGACGGTTGCCCCACCGGCGTATGGATGCGCACACGCACGTCACGCTTTCCAGCACTCACTGTCTCCACCGACGGAGCCGGCACGCACTCGGCTGGAGCGGGAGCAGCTTCTCGAGCCTGAGTGAGCTCACCGAGGCTGCGAGGCCCCTGCCCAGGACGTCGGCGTGCATAGAACGCCTGGGATTCTTCAACCAGAGACAAGAGTTCAGGATCGATCAGAGACGACTTCTCAACCCGCATGGGATGCAACTTTAAGGGACGGAATACGACCGCAGCATGATCGGCAAGCGCCGTATCATGGCGTCTCAGTTGGCCAAAGGCTTAGTTCGAGAACCGGATTCCCACCGCGTTCCGACACATATGCACATCAAACGCGCCCAGATGTAGAGCAACCTCGCGAGTCGCCAGCCGCACCGTGCATCACAGGCCCCGCGCTCAGGAACCGACCTCGTCACCCCACGGGTTGATGACGGCGACGTCGAGAGAATCGAAGTCT
>CAYPQR010000366.1:0-3599 GCA_964412865.1 uncultured Intrasporangiaceae bacterium | reverse complement strand
CTCACGAGCTCGCGACGAACCGCGCATCCACCTCGACGACGACGTCGATGTCCTGCGGCACGAGGTTGACGGCCGCGCCGGGAGTGGCGCCGGCGCGTGCATACGCCTGCGGCTGCCCCGCGGAGGTCGCGTTGACGTGGTCGCCCAGCATGCCGGGATCGGCGATCGCCACCGGCTGCACCGACCCCATGCCGAGCGCCGCGGCGTAGGCGCTCGCCTTCGCGACCGCGTCCTTCACCGCGGCGGAGCGGGCCTCGTCGCGCGCCTGCAGGCGCCGCCGCTCCGTCAGGGCCCACTCGATGCGTTCGATCGAAATCCCTTCGCGTTCGGCGACATCCGCGAGCCATTCCCCCAGCACCGCGAAGTCGCTGAACTTGACGTGGAACGGGATCACGGCGCGATGCACCAGCGGCAGCTGCTTGCCGTCCTTGTTGAACGGACGGTGTGCCCCCGTGCGCAGCTGATCGCTGGACCACCAGGTGACCGGCCCCCGGCCCGGGTCGGCGAGCGGCCTGATGCTGTCCGTCACCTGCGCGGCGACCTGACTCGCCCTGGCCTGCACCGGACCCTTGTCACGCCCCTCGATCGTCACCACCAAATGCACGGTGGCGCGCTCCGGGGCATATGACGCCTGAAAGGACCCTGTGACGGTGATCGCGACATCGCTCATGCCGCTCATCATGCACGAAGGGGCGCGCCGCGGGCCTCGAATCACGGCACCAGAGGTTCATTGCTCCCGCAGGGACGCCTCGTCGAGTGGGAGACCGATGACGCCCGCGATGCGGTCGAGGTCGACATCGTAGGACAGCAGCGCGGCACCGGTCCGCCAGGCGACGGCGGCGATCATGCAGTCCAGCAAGCCTCGAGGAGTCACCCCGGCCTGCCGGCAGCGTCGATAGATTCTCGCTGCTGCGTCGAAGTCGCCGGCCGGATCGAACGGCAGCCACTCGAAGCGCAGGAGCAACCGGCGAAGATCATGCTCACGTTGACGCGTGCGCGCACCGGCCAGCACCTCCATCATCACCGGTTCGCTGACCGCCAGCGGCCCCTCGCTCTCGATCAGGGCGGCGATCCGCCGATCGACGGCGGTGCCGGTCGCCCGGTCATACTCGATCCACGCCGAGGTGTCCGCCAGGATCACGCGACGCCACGCGGGGCGGTGTCACCCGGCACCTCGTCGATGGCCCTTGCCCCACGCATTGCAAGGGCCTCATCTCGACTCATCGGCTGACCCGCGAGGTGCCGCAGCGCCAGGTCGACCGCATCGGTCTTGGTGCGCACGCCATAGCGGTCCATGATCGCCTGGACATAGTCGTCCTCGATCTCGATGTTGGTCCGGACCCTGCTCATACACGTATCGTACACGCGAGGTGTATAGAACCTGTATCGTGCGTCTTCTCGAAGGCCACGGCCACGATCGGCCGGGAGTCGGGTCCCGCTTCCCTGGGATAGCCTCGGAGCCAGGACAACAGGACGGCTGACCAGGAAGGCGGTATGACGCAGCTTCGCGACGCCGAGCAAGCCGGCCCGAGCACGTCGGAGGTGCTCGATGTGCTGCGCGCTCGCAGACTGCACGACAGCGTGCCGGGCCGGCGCGATGACCCGCACCGGGTGGCCCTGATCATCGAGGGCGGCAGTTCACGCAGCGCCTATTCGAACGGTATGGCGGTCGCCGTCGAGCAGCTCGGCCTCACCGACGTCTTCGATGCGGTCTACGGAGCTTCGGCGGGCGCCCTCGGCGGCGCATGGCTCCTGTGTCGCCGCGCCGCGGACAGCGTGCACGCCTGGTGGGACCCGCAGATCATGAGCCGGGTGATCAGCCCGCGGCGCGCGCTTCGCGGCGGTCAGGTCGTCGACACCCACTACCTCGTGCACACCGTCTACGAACGGATCGTGCCGATGGACTTCGAGACGATCGTCGCCAGCCCGGTCGGATTGCACCCGACCGCAACGGATGCGCAGACCGGTGAGACGGTCGACCTGCACCCGCTCATCCACGACGCCGCCGATCTGCAGGCCGCACTGTGCGCCACCACCCGTATGCCGATCCTCTCGGGGCCACCCGTCACACTCGGCGGCAGGTCCTTCATCGACGCCGGCGTCAGCGAATCCGTGCCGATCCACACGGCACTCGCCTCCGGGGCCACCCACGTGGTCGCGTTGCGCACGCGCCGCGCAGGCGACGACCGGCGGGTCGAGAAGCTGCCCCAACGGCTCGAGAAGGCCGTCGTCACACGGTGGTTGCGCAAGCACGCCCCCGGCGCCATCCCCGCATGGCGAAACCGCGCGACGCGTGCCGCGGCCGAGGAACAGGCGCTCGACGCGCCCAACGTGCTGCAGATCCGCCCGCCGTCCGACAGCCATCCGGTCGGGCGCACCTTCCGCGACACCGAGATCCTGCACCAGGTGGTCGAACTCGGCCGGGAAGCGGCGCAGAGCGCACTCGCGCCCGCCGTGCAGTAACCGCATACCGTCAGGGTCGTGGCACGCGGCCCGGACCGCAGGTTCGGCCGCCGAGCCTGTCAGGTGCCGGTCAGCGACGACCTCTGCTGAAGTCCGCCGCACTGTGCGCGCGACCGGAGGACGCCGGGCGATTGCGGTTCGGGCGTTCGCGGCGTGCCGTGCCCTGCCCGCTCCGGTCACGGCCGCCGGAGGAGCGACGACCGGACGAGGTGCGCGCGCTGCCGGAATGGCGTGCGGCCTGGGCGGATCGCCCGCCCCCGGCGCCGCGGGGTTTCTTCGGCTGCTGAGGAGCGAGTGGTGCCAGGCCGCCCTCGACCGTGACCCGCTCACCCGGGGCGAGCGTCTTCAGCACCGGGTGGCTGGTGTCGGCGACCCGCGTCGTCGTCGGCTTGATGCCGGCCGCCCGGGTCAGGCTGCGCACGTCCCGCACCTGGTCGTCGGTCATGAGCGTCACGACCGTGCCCTCCGCTCCGGCACGAGCAGTCCGGCCCGAACGGTGCAGGTATGCCTTGTGTTCGGCCGGCGGGTCGGCGTGGATGACCAGCGCCACGTCGTCGACGTGGATGCCGCGGGCCGCCACATCGGTGGCGACCAGCGTGCCCGCGCGCCCGTCGTGGAACGCCGCCATGTTGCGGGTGCGGGCGTTCTGACTCAGGTTGCCGTGCAACTCGATCGCCGGCACACCCCGCTTGTTCAGTTGCCGCGACAGTGCCTTCGCACCGTGTTTGGTGCGGGTGAACACCACGGTGCGGCCGGGTGCGCTGGTCAGGTCGGCCAGGATCGGGATGCGCTGGTCGCGGCTGATGTGCAACACGTGGTGGCTCATCCGGGCCACCGGCGACTGAGCCGAATCTGCTTCGTGTGTCACGGGGTTGTGCAGGAACTGCTTGACGATCACGCCCACTCCGGCATCCAGGGTGGCGGAGAAGAGCAGCCGCTGTCCACCGCCCGGCGTCTGCTTCAGCAGCCGCCGCACGACCGGTAGGAAGCCGAGGTCGGCCATGTGGTCGGCCTCGTCGAGCACGGTGATCTCCACAGCGGCGAGCGAGGCGTGCCCCTGCCCGATCAGGTCGTCCAGGCGGCCCGGACAGGCGATGAGCACGTCGACACCACGCTGCAGCCCGCGGACCTGCGGA
>CAYPQR010000365.1:0-3605 GCA_964412865.1 uncultured Intrasporangiaceae bacterium | reverse complement strand
CAGGGAGGCCCGGGCGACGCGACGCGGATCCTGCCGCTCGACATGTATCTCCGCGGCTTCGACAGCCACCAGATGGGTGCGGCCAGCGTCGTCGCCGTCCTGCTCGTGGTCGTGGGCCTGCTCATGGCCATGGCCCTGAACCGATTGAGCGGCGCGTACCGAATGGACAGCCAGCAGGAAGGGGTCTGACCATGGCACGTCTCGGTCGGACAATGGCGCGTACCGGCCGGCCCAACGTGGCCGGAGGGGTGTCCGGTCTGGTGTGGCTGATCGTGACCCTCGTCCCGATCTACTACATCATCGTCACCAGCTTCAAGCCGCGCTCCGAATACTACTCGAGCAACCCCCTCGCGTTGCCGGCGTCGCCGAGCCTCGCGGCATACCGGACGGTGCTCGAAAACCACTTCGTGCGCTACTTCGTCAACAGCCTGATCACCGTCGTCGCCACGGTCGTGGTCGCGGTGGTGGTATCGCTGCTGGCGAGCTATGTGATCGTGCGCAGCCGCACCAGACTCGCACGGTTCTCACACCGGCTCTTCCTGCTGGGCATCGCGATCCCGATCCAGGCGACGATCATCCCGGTCTATTACCTCATCGTGGAGTTGGGTCTCTACGACACGTTGATCGCCCTGATCCTGCCGGGCATCGCCTTCGCGATCCCGATCACCGTGCTGATCCTGGTCAACTTCCTGAGGGACATCCCGACAGAGCTCTATGACTCGATGCATGTCGACGGTGCGAGTCACTGGCGGATGTTCCGCTCGCTGGTGCTGCCGCTGTCCACCCCCGCGGTGGTGACGGTGGGCATCTATGACGCGCTCAACTGCTGGAACGGTTTCCTTTTCCCGCTGATCCTGACCCAGAGCGCGAAGGTGCGCACGCTGCCCCTGTCGCTGTGGAGCTATCAGGGCCAGTTCTCCTCCAACATCCCGGCTGTGCTCGCGGCCGTCGTCCTCTCCTGCGTGCCGATCCTCGCGGCCTACATCGTCGGACGCCGCTACCTGGTGGCGGGGCTGACGGCCGGCTTCGGCAAGTGAGCTTCTCATTCCGCGTTATTCGAAAGGTGACTCATGACCGAGTTGTGGCGTGATCGATCACATTCCAGTCTGGAACGTGCTCGAAGCCTTGCCGCCGAGTTGACCCTGCCCGAGAAGGTGGCGCAACTCGGGTCCTATTGGCTGAGGCCCCAGGACGAGCCGGCCGACGAACACTCCGTCGCCCCGATGCAGGCCGCGTTCGATGCCGCACAACGCCCCTTCGAGGAGGGGATCCGCGACGGGTTGGGCCACCTCACCAGGCCGTTCGGCTCGGGCCCGATCAGCGCCGCGGACGGGATGAAGCAGCTGGCTCGCATGCAGCAGGCCGTATGCGCCGGCAACCGGTTCGGCATCCCCGCCATAGCGCACGAGGAATGCCTGACCGGGTTCACCACACTCGGCGCGACCTGCTACCCGGGCTCACTCGCGTGGGGCGCCTCGTTCGAGCCGGATCTCGTGCGCGAGATGGCGGAGCAGATCGGCCGGAGCATGCACGCGGTCGGCGTCCACCAGGGCCTCTCCCCGGTGCTCGACGTGGTGCGTGACTACCGCTGGGGTCGTGTCGAGGAGTCGATGGGCGAAGATCCTTATCTGGTGGGCATGCTCGGCGTCTCGTACGTCACGGGCCTGCAGAGCGCAGGAGTGCTGGCGACGCTCAAGCACTTCGTCGGATATTCCGCGGCCAGGGCGGGGCGCAACCATGCGCCCGTCTCGATCGGAGAGCGCGAACTCGCCGACGTGCTGCTGCCGCCCTTCGAGATGGCCGTGCGGCTGGCCGACGTCGCGTCGGTGATGAACTCCTACTCCGACGTGGACGGTGTCCCCGCCGGCGCGTCATCCCGTCTGCTCACCGAGATCCTGCGCGACCGTTGGGGTTTCGATGGCACGGTCGTCTCCGACTACTGGTCCGTCGACTTCCTGCAGTCGATGCACAAGATCGCATCGACGAGCGCCGACGCGGCGGTGCTCGCCCTGCGCGCCGGCCTCGACGTCGAACTGCCCGAAGCCATCGGGTATTCGAGTCT
Organism: uncultured Intrasporangiaceae bacterium; assembly: GCA_964412865.1. Classification (GTDB taxonomy): domain Bacteria; phylum Actinomycetota; class Actinomycetes; order Actinomycetales; family Dermatophilaceae; genus Leekyejoonella. Next base: position 1,543 of record CAYPQR010000365.1, on the reverse strand, counting down.
CACCGACGCCGTGCAGGAAGGTCGTCTCGACGAGGCCGTCGTCGACCGCAGTGTGGTGCGGGTGCTCCGTCAGAAGATCGACCTCGGGCTGCTCGACGAGCAGTGGCAGCCCACGCCGAGCACCGACGGGCCGGACCTCGACTCGCCCGAGGCGCGTGGACACGCGCGCCGAATGGCCGATCGGTCGATCGTGCTGGTGAAGAACAACGGCGTGCTGCCACTCGACGACCGGCCGAGGCGCATCGCCGTCGTCGGCCCGTCCGCAGCGGAACCGCGCACGCATCTCGGCTGCTATACGTTCGTCAACCATGTCCTTCCGCGCTGGCCCGCGGTGCCGCCCGGCCTCGAACTGACCAGCCTCCGTGACGCGGTGGAGGCCGAATTCCCCTCTGCCGACATCACCTACGAGCGAGGCGTCGACTTCACCGACCCGGACGAGTCCGGCATCGCCGCTGCGGCGGATTTGGCCAGCTCGGCCGACCTGGCCGTCGTCGCCGTCGGCGACATCTCCGGTCTCTTCGGCGCCGGCACGTCGGGCGAGGGCTGCGATGCGCCGGACCTCGCGCTTCCGGGGGCGCAGGGCGCATTGGTCGACGCCGTGCTCGACACGGGCACGCCGACCGTGATCGTGATGATCACCGGCAGGCCGTATGCCGTGGGCGACCGGGCGGATCGCGCCGCTGCGGTCGTGCAGGCCTTCCTACCGGGTGAGGAGGGCGGCCCCGCGATGGCGGGCATACTGTCCGGCGCGGTGAACCCCTCCGGAAGGCTGCCGGTCGGCCTCCCCCGGCACGCCGGCGGGCAACCCGGCACCTACTTGACGCCGCCGCTCGGCTCGTGGAGCGAAGGGGTCTCCAATCTCGACCCGAGGCCGGCGTTCCCGTTCGGGCACGGCCTGTCCTACACCACGTTCGAGCACACGGACCTGCGGCTTTCGAACTCCCGCATCGCGTCGGACGGTGAGGTCGTCGTCAGTTCGACCGTGACCAACACCGGCGACCGTGCGGGGGCCGAGGTGGTGCAGCTCTATGTGCACGATCTCGTCGCGCAGGTCGTCCAGCCCATCAAGCGCCTGGCGGGCTTTGTCAAGGTCGACCTGGCTCCGGGCGAGAGTTGCACGGTGAGCTTCCGGCTGCACGCCGACCGCACCGCGTTCACCGGGCTCGACGGCCGCTGCATCGTCGAACCGGGCGAATTCGACGTGAGCGTAGGCCGGTCCAGCGAAGACCTGCCCTTGACCACGCGCCTGACCATTGACGGTCCGTTGCGCGACGTATCGGGGAAGAGGGTGCTCACCACGCCCGTCGAGGTGCGCCGGTGACGTCCGGCAGCCCCATACTCCCGCAGACCGACTGACCACGAAAGGATCTCAATGCACACACCAACCGCCGCAGACCGCTTCTCCTTCGGGCTCTGGACCGTCGGGTGGACCGCACGCGACCAGTTCGGGCTCGCGTCGCGGCCGGCGCTCGACCCGGTCGAGTCGGTGCGCCGGCTGCACGAACTCGGAGCCTGGGGCTTCACCTTCCACGACAACGACGTG
>CAYPQR010000364.1:1614-3627 GCA_964412865.1 uncultured Intrasporangiaceae bacterium | reverse complement strand
CCACGCCAAGGGATACTTACCCCGGATTTCCGAGACCGACGTCACCTGGGACCTGACCCCCGGACGGATACCCACCCAGCCCCTGCCACCCGACGACCCACTCACCTGGGGACCCGGCGCCCCACCCGACCTACAAGACAGCGCGTAGCGACCCACGGAACCCCCATGCGCTCAGATCCTGACCAGCAGGGCAGTGCGTCGTGCGAGGTTTCGACTCGCCCGAGACCCCTCGACACGGGCTCGTTCCTCGCCCTGCTCAGGCTCCCCCGCGAGCGGGTGGTACCCGCGCTTCGTCTCGCGCGGCTCAACCGGCCAGATTGTTGTGTCGGTCGGCTCGCCCAGGGGGCTCGCGGCTCAACCAGCCGGAAGTGTCAGCCGGGTCGTCCGTCAGCAGTGAGATCGTCGAGAGTGGCGCCCGACGAACAGGGTCCATACCGCGAGTGCGGCTGCGACGCCGACTGGCACGGCCCAGGAGATCATCCCGAGGCCGGCGAGGATCAGCAGGATCACCAGCGGTATGACGGAACTCAGACCGACCCATGGGTTCATGAGTGCTCCTTGCGGAGCCTTCTGGCCTCGTCGACGTATTCTGCGAGGTCCCGCCAGCCGTCTGTGTTGTGGGCGTTCTCGCCAGACATTGCGGCCGGGTCGTCGTGCCACGCGGCGCGCACAGCCGTGCTCTCCGTCGGACCATCGCCGGTCATGCGCGCGGACAGTTCTTCCATCCGTCCGGCGATCTGCTGCACCCGCGCATCGTCCGGTGCGGCGCCTGCCCGTCGGAGCTCGTCGGCTCGCCGGTACAGCTGGGGCCATTCGATCTCGAGGATGTAGGCCAGCGCGGGTCCGGCGGCCGCGGCGCCGCGGGCGAGTCGGTCACGTTGGTCGGAGTCGAGGTGCCGCTCGAGGACGGCCCCCGCCTCGGAGCGTGCGGCCCGCATGAGGTGGAGCAGTTCGGCGGGGTCGGCCCCGCCGGCATGGTCGGCGCCGGCCGCGACGACTCGGGCGACGCGCTCTCGCAGCCCGGCCAAAGTGGTGATGACCTGGTCGAGATGAGCCAGCTGATCGGTCAGGACCTTGACCACGTCGACCTGTGCGTCGAGGCAGGCACGGATCGACTCCAGGTCGAGGCCGAACTGGCGGAGGGTCAACACGACATACAGCCGCCCGAGGTCGTCCTCGGTGTATTCCCGACGGCCGCCGGCACCGCGGATCTCGGGTGACAGCACGCCGATCTCGTCCCAGTGATGCAGGGTGCGCACCGTCAGCCCGCTCGTCTCGGCGACTTCGCCGACGCTCCATCGTCTGCTCTCATTCGTCACGGCACCAAGCATGAGACCTCACGTCGCGTGAGGTGCAAGCCTCGGCGCAGGAAATATCCGCCGCGGGCCCGAAATGCTCAGCGTCCACTCCAGTCACTTCCGCCACATGACGGCGTGTCCTTCGAGCGGCCCGGATCGGCATTGCCTACCGTCGGAAGTGACACGAGACCATCTCGCGTCACGGGAAGGCCACACGATGCAGCGACGATGCTGGAGGCGAGGCCGGACCCGGCCCCGCATCATCGCGCGGCCGGCCCGGCCCACCCCAGACCTGAAGTCCGCGGGCACCTGACCGCGGTGAGGGAGTCGCCCATGGCATCGTCAAACCACCGGACGTACGTGCTCGACACGTCAGTGTTGCTGTCGGATCCGCGGGCGATGACCCGCTTCGCCGAGCACGAGGTGGTGCTCCCCGTCGTGGTGGTCACCGAACTGGAGGCCAAGCGGCACCACCCCGAGTTGGGTTACTTCGCGCGGTCCGCGTTGCGCATGCTCGACGACCTGCGCGTGCAGGCGGGGCGATTGGACGCCCCGGTGCCGATCGGGGAGGGCACGCTGCGTGTCGAGCTCAACCACACCGACCCGACGGCGCTGCCGGCGGGATTCCGGCTGGGCGACAACGACAGCCGGATCCTCGCAGTGGCACGCAATCTCGCCGATGAGGGCCGCGATGTCACCGTGGTCAGCAAGGATC
>CAYPQR010000364.1:0-1514 GCA_964412865.1 uncultured Intrasporangiaceae bacterium | reverse complement strand
GTCGGGCTGAATGCGGAGGAGTATCGCGCCGAGCTCGCCGTCGAGTCGGGCTGGACCGGCACCGTCGAATTGAATGTCGCGACCGAGCAGATCGACGCGCTGTTCGCCGACGGGCGGGTCGAGATCGAGGAGGCGGCCGAGCTGCCGTGCAACACCGGCGTCATCCTGCTCGGGCCGAGCGGGAGCGCGCTGGGCCGGGTGATGGCCGACAAGGCGGTGCGCCTGGTGCGCGGCGACCGCGACGCCTTCGGGCTGCACGGCCGGTCGGCCGAGCAGCGCATCGCGCTGGACATGCTGCTCGACCCCGACGTCGGCATCGTCAGCCTCGGCGGCCGGGCGGGCACCGGCAAGTCGGCGCTCGCACTGTGTGCCGGGCTCGAGGCGGTCATGGAGCGCCGCCAGCACCGCCGTGTCATCGTGTTCCGGCCGCTGTATGCCGTGGGCGGGCAGGAGCTCGGCTACCTGCCGGGCAGCGAGGGGGAGAAGATGGGCCCGTGGGCGCAGGCCGTGCACGACACGCTCGGGGCGCTGGTCTCCAAGGAAGTGGTCGAGGAGGTCATCGACCGTGAGCTGCTGGAGGTGCTCCCGCTCACGCACATCCGCGGCCGGTCGCTGCACGACGCGTTCGTGGTCGTCGATGAGGCCCAGTCGCTGGAGCGGGGCGTGCTGCTGACGGTGCTGTCGCGGATCGGCCAGAACTCGCGCGTGGTGCTGACCCATGACGTCGGGCAGCGGGACAATCTGCGGGTCGGACGGCACGACGGCGTCGCGGCCGTGATCGAGCGGCTGAAGGGGCACCCGCTCTTCGGGCACGTCACCTTGCACCGCAGCGAGCGCAGCCCCATCGCGGCGTTGGTGACGGATTTGTTGGAGGCACCGGAGATCTGATCGGGCGGCTTCTGTAGGAGTGCCGCGGAGGCGGACGTGGACGCAGGGGTGGCGTCATCCGTGCCGCCGATGCGGATCGTGACTGCGATTTCGGCCCGGAATACTCCATCTCACGATATATTCAGTGCATGGGGACTCAGCGTGTGTCGGAGCAGGCCTTCTTCGTGCTCTCGGCTCTCGCGCTCGAGCCGCTGCACGGCTACGGCATCCTGTCGGTGGTCGATGAGCTGTCGCAGGGTCGGATACGGCTGCGGGTGGGGACGTTGTACGGCATTCTCGATCGAATGTCCGCATCCGGCCTGATCGAAGTCGACCGCGAGGAGATCGTCGCCTCACGCCTCCGCCGCTACTACCGGCTCTCCGATGAGGGCCGGCACGTTGTGGATCGTGAGGCGGCCCGGCAGGCGGCCAACGCCCGTATGGCGGCACGCCGGCTGCGGCGCGCCGGGGGTCGGCCCACGTTGGGTACGCCGTGACGTGGCCCGACGACGAGAGCCCGCTGGAGAAGCGGTACCGGCGTCTGCTGCGGTTGCTGCCCGCCCGGTATCGCGCGGTGCGCGAGCAGGAGATGGTCGACGCCTTCGTGCAGACCGCCATCGACGATGACCCGGACCTCGCGGACTTCA
>CAYPQR010000363.1:0-3632 GCA_964412865.1 uncultured Intrasporangiaceae bacterium | reverse complement strand
GTTCGCGCGTGGCCGCGTGGTCGAGCAGCACGCGCTGGACGGGTGTGACGACGTGGGCCTCGGCGGCTGCCGAGATGGCGCGTTTCAATCGCAGTTCCGCCGTGGCGGCCCGCCGCCTCGCCCCCTCGGCGGCCCACCACCTGGAGAGCAGCGCCAGGACGACACCGATCACGACGCCGCCGACCAGCATCAGCAGGGGCACGGTGACGAAACCCCAGCCGGGGGTGCTGGTGGATGTTCCGGCGATGCGCAGGCCGGCCAGGACGAGCAGCCATACGGCGCCGGCCGCGGCGATGATCCCGAGTGCCCATTGCGCGGCCGACATGACCGACCACCACTGGGGTGCGGGGTCCTGCACGGTGGTGTCGGCGATCTCGCGATCCAGCGCGTCATACATGCCCTGCTCGCCGTCGGCGACGGCGTCGCGGACGCTCTCGGCCCACCGCGCGGGCAGCCCCTCGGCGGCCTGGGCCGCGAACTCCTGCGCGGCCACGTCGACGGCCGGATGCATCGACGGGGTGGGCGTGGGCTCCGACGAGTCCCCCATGGCCATCCGGGTGTCCTTACGGCTGAGCACGCCGCCGACGACCCGCTCGAGACCACCGCGTTGCACGGGCACCGGCCGACGCTGAGCCAACCGGCGCGCCGGAAGCCAGCCGGTGCGCCGCAGCGCATGCTCGCGGTAGTCGCGCTCGACACCCTCGACCATGACGGATGCCCCGGCGGCCCGGCTCAGCGCATCGACCAGGCCGTCGTCCGGATGGTCGCCGACCGGTGCCTCGCCGTCGGCGACGTCCTGCCGCAACACGGCCGCATGTGAGCGCAGATCGGCCAGGAGCCGGCGCTCCGCGGCGTTCTTGGTCTGCACGGCCTGCGAGACGCACTCGAGCAGCGCGGGCAGGCCGGTGCCGCGCACTGCCGACGTCGCGATGACCGACACCGACGACAGCCCGTCCTTGGCGAGCAACCGCTTCAGGTCGCGCACACACTCGGGCACCGCCTCACGCGGTAGCCGATCGACCTGGTTCAGCACGACGATCGTCACGGCCGCCTGCCCGGCCATACGCCGCACGTAGTCGTCGTGCATCACGGCGTCGGCATACTTCTGCGGGTCGGTGACCCACACGAAGACGTCGGTGAGTGCGAGGATCCGGTCGGCTTCCTTGCGGTGGCCGGAGACCCGAGAGTCGAAGTCGGGCAGGTCGAGCAATACGAGGCCGTCGAGGCGATCGGCGTCCTTCGCCGACGCCGGCACGCGGTGGCGCGTCTCCACGTCCAGCCAGTCGAGGAGCTCGTCGCTCGGCTCGTCGCCCCAGATCGCGGCGGCCGGCTTGGAGGTCGTCGGGCGGCGCGCGCCGATGCGCGACACGGGCTCGGTCGTGAACGCGTTGAAGAGACTGGACTTGCCGCTGCCGGTCGCGCCCGCGAGCGCGACGACGGTGCGCGACCCGGACAAGGAGGTGCGAGCCCGGATCCGAGCCTCCAGCTCGCGGGCGGCCCGGACGTGTTCCTCGGGAAGCCGGTCACCGCCGCGCTCGAGCGCGGAATGCACGGCATCCCGGCGGGCCGCGAGTTCCGCGCGCGAGACGGCACCTCGGCGCTGTGCCCCGGTGGCCGGGTCGTTCATCGTGCTTCCTCCACTGCCGCCAGGGCCTCCTTCAGATTCTTTGCGATCGTGGCCGTCGAGGAGTCGCCTCCCACCGATGGCTGCCCGTCGAGAGCCTGGCCGAAGCGCTCGCTCTCTCGGGCGTACGCCGCGCGGGCAACGTCGAACAGCTTCTCGCGCGCCCGGTCGACGAGCGACTTGGCCAGCTCCGTCCCGAAGACGGCCTCCAGCAGTCTGCGGGCGAGCAGCACCGAGCCGGTCGGCGGTGCGGCGTCAGCATCGGTCGCGTCCAGGGTCGTCATCATCACCATGGCGGCGATGCCGTCGGCGCCGAATGCCATGAACCTGGCGGTGGTTCGGCGGTTGCCGGCAGCGTCGCGCACGAGGCTCATGACGTCGTCCTGCCACTCGCCGACGGCCGCCTGCGCCTGCTGCTCGAATGACGGGTCGGCGGATGCGAGTTCGGGTGCGTCCCGCGCGACGGCGCCGGCCTCGGGGCGCTCGCGCCAGCTCTGCGCGATCCGCTGAGCCGCGTCGTCCGCGTGGCTGAGCATCAGCGTCGCGGCTCCCGAACGGACAGCGCTGCGAAGGCCTTCCGCGGACTGCGCCTTGGTGCGACCGCGCACGACCCCGCTGAGTTTGTCACGCCACCCTGCCGCATCGCTGCCGAGTTGCCGCAGCAGTTCGCCGGTGCCGACGAATTCCTGCCAGCGGGCGAGCACCTCGCCGCGGAGCAGGGCTCCGCGGCGGATATCGCGGCGGACCCCGTCGAGCGCCTCGGCGAAGGAGTCATCGACGGTCTGACGCAGCGCCGCTGCCGCATCGGCCTGCCGCCGCAGGCCTTCCTCGATCACACCGCAGCGCTGACTCAGCGAGTCCAGGGTGCCTTCGAACGTGCCGCGGATCACGACCTGCCGTGCGTGTGCATCGGATGCGAGTGAATGCAGCCAGCTGCGGATCCGCGCCACCTCGGTGACCGGCAGCAGGCCGTCGGCCGCGAGCTTGGTCTCGATGAGCGCGAAGACCGGCGACTGCACCATCCCCTGGTCGCTGAGCATCCCGGCGAGGTCGGCGCGCACCTCCTCCATGGCGTCGACCGGCACTCTGTTGAGCACGACCGCGACCGCTGTGCCGCGGGCGATGGCCCGGTGCAGGAACTCCCACGGCACCGCGTCGGCATACCGGACGGCGGTGGTGACGAAGATCCACAGGTCGGCGGCCGACAGCAGTTGCCCGGCGAGCTCCTTGTTGCCGGCCACGACGGAGTCGATGTCGGGTGCGTCGAGCAGGGCGAGGCCGCGCGGCACCTGCGCGCACTGGACGAGCCGGAGACTGCCCGGGTCGCCGTCGGCCTCCTGACCGTTGTGACGGGTGAAACCGGGCAGCACCTTGTCGCTGCGGAACCACCGCGTATCGTCCGGATGGTGGATGAGTGTCGAGGACGTGGTCGTGGGGCGGATCACTCCGGCACGGGCGATCGACTCCCCGGCCACGGAGTTGACGAGCGTCGACTTTCCGGCCCCGGTCGAGCCGCCTACGACCGCGAGCAGAGGGGTGTCCAACTCCGCCGATCTCGGCAGGAGGTAGCTTCGTAGCTGCTCGAGCAGTTCGCGCTGCTCGGTGCGGGCCCGATCCGCCCCCGGCACCTGCAGCGTCAACGGGACGGCCTGGACGGCTTCTCGCAGTCGGTGCAGCGCGGCGGGCAGTGCTCTCCCCTGATCGCCATCTGTCACTGCCACAGCATCCCTTGTCAGCCCGCTGGACTCAACTTCGGGTCTAGCGTTTCGTGAGCCGACACCTACGCGGAGGGGCTGGTGTTCTGCTTCTACACTTGGTCGACGATGCCCCCGTAGCTCAGTTGGATAGAGCAAGAGCCTTCTAATCTCTAGGTCGCGGGTTCGAATCCTGCCGGGGGCGCAATGTGAGGTCAGGTGCCTGCGAGCGAAGCGAGTAGGTGCCCGACCTCACATTATTGGATTCGGCACCTGCTGCACCTGCATCGCCTGCGTCGGTGGGCCCGACCCCT
>CAYPQR010000362.1:0-3658 GCA_964412865.1 uncultured Intrasporangiaceae bacterium | reverse complement strand
ACCGGCTCGTGGTGATGAACCAGGGGCGGGTCGAGCAGGCCGGCGCACCGCGCGACGTCTATGAGCATCCTCGGACGAGGTTCGTCGCGGGATTCATCGGCACCTCAAACATCTTGACCGGCGCCGTCCGGTCACTCGACCACGACACGGCACTGCTGGATGTGGCCGGGGCCGAGCATCTGGCCGTGCCGGGTGCAGCGGGCGCCGGCGCGCGGGTGCACGAGTCGTTGGACGTCACCGTCCGGCCGGAGAAGATCACGATCAGTCACCGGCAGCCCGCCGAGGGGCGCTGCACCTTCCGGGGTCGGGTGGGCGAGGTCGTCTACGTCGGCACGTCCACTCAATACGTCGTGCACGGCCCGGACGACACCGCGATCACGGTGTTCGTCCAGAATGCCGACAGCAGCAGCGATCTCGCGGCGCAGGGCGACGACGTCTGGCTGTCGTGGCGACCCGAACACTCCCTCGCGTTGGCGGCATCCCCCGGCGATGCCGAAACGACGCAACCGTAGCGGACCCACCGCACTGCCGTCCTGGAGGACCGATGACCAATCCGGATGACCCCACCCCCGTCGACCCAGACGTCGTGGAATCTCTGCCTGCCCCGCTGCTGCGCGGCCTGATGCAGCGGCGCGTCAGCCGCCGTGGGGCACTGCAACTCGGCGGCGCCTCGGCGTTGGCCATGTCCCTGGCCGCCTGCGGCATTCCCGGCAAGGGGGAGAGCGTTGGCGCCGGTGAAGCGGCGAGCACGGACTTCTGGTCCAAACAAAAGAAGCACGGGGTCGTCCGCTGGGCCAACTGGCCCCTCTACATCGACGTCGACCCACACAACAAGAGCGACCATCCCACCCTCGATACGTTCACCAAACGGACCGGCATCAAGGTCAAATACTTCGAGGTCATCCAGTCCGACGCGGACTTCTTCGCGAAGATCCGACCGGCACTTTCGGCCGGTCACGACTGCGGCTACGACTTCGGCATCGTGCAGAACGACCAGTTCTTCCTCAGCTACGTCGATCTGGGTCTTCTGCGTCCGCTCGACCAGAGCCGCATGACCAATTTCTACACGCACGCCGGGCGGAAGTTCCTGGCCCGCAACTACGACCCCGGCAACCGGTGGTCGATGCCGTGGCAGGCCGGCTTCACGGGAATCGGCTACTCGCCGAAGCATGTCGGCCGGCCGATCACCAGCTGGGAGGATCTGGCCGATCCGAAGTTCAAGGGGAAGGTCGGGTTGCTCGGCAACACGGTCGACCTGCCCAACGCGGCGCTGCTCGCGATCGGCGCCGACCCCGACAAATCGACGCCGGCCGACTGGAAGAAGGCCGCGGCCTGGATCGAGAAGATCAAGCCCAACGTGCGCAAGTTCTATGACCAGGACTACATCTCCGCCCTGACCAAGGGCGACATCTGGCTCGGGATGGCCTATTCGGGCGACGTCTATCAGTCGAACCTGTCCGGCGCCGACCTGAAGTTCGTCCTTCCGAAGGAGAAGGCGACCTTGTGGATCGACAACATGATCCTCTATCACACGGCGAAGAACCCGGTGGATGCGATGGAACTCATGGACTTCTACTACGAGCCGCGACAGGCGGCGCTGCTGACCGAATACGTCAACTACATCACGCCGGTGCCCGGCGGGGAGAAGTACATCCTCGACGACGCGAAGAAGGCGAAGAAGAAGGATGCGTCCTACCTGAGGGGCCTGACCGAGAGCTTCGCGGTCTTCCCCACCCCCGATGACTACGAGCAGGCGGCGCTGGGCCGCATCCCGACGCCCGCCGAGCTGACGCAGTGGAACCAGATCTTCGAGCCCACCTTCCAGTCATGAGCGCGCAACCCAAGGTGTCCCGCCGCCGGCGCGGCTTCTGGACCCCATATCTGCAGATCCTGCCGGGCACGACGTGGATGGTCATCTTCTTCGTCATCCCGATGCTGTTCATGCTGGCCGTGTCGTTCATGCAGGGCGACATCTTCTCCGGCTTCACCCAGACCGGTCACTGGCAGAACTACAAGGAGGTGCTCACCCTCTATCACACCCAGTTGATCCGGTCGCTGATCTACGGCATCATCACGACCCTGGCGACGATCGTCATCGCCTATCCGGTGGCCTACTGGATCGCGTTTCACGCGGGGCGGCGCAAGTCGATCTACCTGTTCTTGATCCTGCTGCCGTTCTTCGTCACCTTCGTCCTGCGCACGATCTCCTGGAAGTTCCTGCTCTCGGACGGCGGCGTCATCCTCGAGCCGCTGAAGTCGATCGGCCTGCTGCCCGACAGCTTCCACGTGCTCGCGACCGGTTTCGCGGTGGTGGCCGGGCTGACCTACAACTTCCTGCCGTTCATGATCCTGCCGATCTACGTCTCGCTGGAGCGGCTCGACCCCGCGCTGCTGGAGGCAGGTTCGGATCTGTATGCCGGTGGCCCCAGCATCTTCCGACGGGTGATCTTCCCGCTGTCGATGCCCGGCGTGTTCGCCGGCGTGCTGCTGACCTTCGTGCCCGCCTCCTCCGACTACATCAACGCCGGGATCCTCGGCGGCACACACCAGGTGATGATCGGCAACATCATCCAGACGCTCTACATCACCAACAGCCAGTATCCGCAGGGTGCCGCGCTGAGCTTCATCCTGCTGGCCATCCTGCTGATCGGCGTGCTGATCTATGCCAGATTCCAGGGCGTCGACGAAGTGATGGAGGCGGCCGCAGCATGAGCGATACGACACTGACCACGAGCCGGCCTGCCGCCACCGGTCGTGGCAGGCGCTCCCGCCGCCGCACGAGCGGCCGCACGTCCGCCAGGCTGCTGCACGTCTTCACCTGGATCGTCATCTGCTGGCTGTCGCTGCCGATCCTGGTGATGATCGCCTTCGGCTTCAACAACCCGACCGGGCGCTACAACTTCGTCTGGCACGGCTTCACCTTCAAGTGGTACCGCGAGCTGTTCGCCATCCAGGACCTCACACAGGCACTGATCAACTCGCTCACGATCGCGATCATCGTCACGATCGTCGCGACGATCCTGGGGACGTTCGTCGGGCTGGCCCTGGGCCGGTTCCGCTTCCGCGGGCGCTCGGGCGTCGACGTGCTGCTCTTCGCCAACATCGCGGCGCCCGAGATCGCCATCGGAGCGGCCCTGCTGTCGCTGTTCGTGACGTTCAGCATCTCGCGGGGCTACTGGACCATCGTGATCGCGCACATCATGTTCGACCTGGCGTATGTCGCGATCACGGTGCGAGCGCGCACCGCCGGTTACGACGACTCGCTCGAGGAGGCCGCGCGTGACCTCGGTGCCGGAAGCTGGACTACGTTCCGGTTGGTGACCCTTCACGTCATCATGCCCGGCGTGGTCGCCGGCGCGCTGCTGGCATTCGCGCTGTCGATCGACGACTTCATCATCACCCAGTTCACCGCCGGCCAGACGTTGACCTTCCCGTTGTGGGTCTGGGGCTCGAGCCGGGTGGGCACGCCGCCCCAGGTGAACGTGATGGGCACGCTGATCTTCGTGTTCGGTCTGCTCCTGGTCGCCGCCGCGGCCATCATCAACCGCCGCAAGAAGGACTGACCGCGTCGATCGTCGCCCAGACTGTCAGGAACCCGCCGGTGCCAGGTCGGTGTGCCCGCGCGTCAGCGTCATGCACGCCACGAACGACGCGGTGG
>CAYPQR010000361.1:0-3661 GCA_964412865.1 uncultured Intrasporangiaceae bacterium | reverse complement strand
GCGAGCTGTATGGCGATGACCTGCGCGACCGGGCCGAGCGCATGCGGCAGAGCGTGTTTGAGGATGACCTGGCGCTCCGGCACGCCCTTCAGCTTGGCCATCTCCACGTGCCCGCTGTCGAGCACCTCGATCATCGTCGCCCGCATCATCCGGATGATGTATGGCGTCACCACCAGCACCAGGGTGACGATCGGCAGCACGAGCTGTGACGGATGATCCCATACATGCTCGCCGGGCGGATTCATCGTGACCGACGGCAACACGTGCATCACGCTCGTGGCGAAGACGGCGATCAACACGATCCCGATGACGAACTCGGGAAGCGAGGCGATGACCAGGCTGACGCCTGTCGTGGCGTGGTCGGTGGCCCGGCCCCGCCGCAGGGCGCTGTATGTGCCGATGGCGACGCCGATCGGCACGGCGATCACGGCCGCAATCACCATGAGCACAAGTGAATTGACGATCTTCGGCCCCAGCAGGGACGCGACCGAGGAACCGGTGGCGGTCGACGTGCCGAAGTCTCCGACGAACAGACCGCCCAACCAGCTCAGGTAGCGCTGCCAGATCGGGTCGTTCAGATGCATCTGCTCACGCAGCGCCGCCAGCCGCTCGGGCGTGGCCTGCTGACCGAGGATCGCGCGCGCCGGATCGCCGGGAAGGACGAGTGTCGCCAGGAACACGAGCAGCGACACGATGATCAGGATGACGATGCTGACCGCCAGCCGGCGGATTATGAGACGAGTCATCGGGCATTCCTCCCCAGCCAGACACGACGGAACTGGAACCCGGACAAGGAGATCCCGGTGCGGCTCGGCCTGAACCCGGCGACGTACTTCTGGAACGCGTCGGCCTGGTCGGAGAACCCCCAGATGATGTATCCGCCCTCGTCATGGAGGATCTCCTGAGCCTGAGAGATCAGCTTGTTCCGCTTGCCGTCGTCGATGGTGCGCGTCGCTTCCTCCACCAGCTTGCTGAAACGTTTGTTCTTCCAGTGCGTCTCGTTGAACGGTGCGTCCGGCGCCGTGCCCGACGCGACCTGCGGCAGGAAGTTGCGCGTATACCAGAAGTCTTGGGCGAACGTCCATTTCAAGTAGTTGTCGCCGAAGAACGTGGTGCTGTCGACGCGCCGGATCTTGATGTGTATGCCCGATTCCTTCGCCTGCTCGGCAAACACCTGCGCCGCCTCGACGGCACCCGACTGGATCGGTGCAGTCACCAGTTCGACGCGTATCCCGTCCGGATGCCCGGCTTCCGCCAGCAGCTTCTTGGCCTTCTTCACGTTCTGTCTGCGCTGCGGCAGGTGCTTGGCGTAGCCGGGGTCGAACGGCGCGAACATGTCGTTGGCGACGCGCCCGTGCCCGCTGTAGACCTGCCGGATCATCTCCTTGCGATCGATGGCGAGGCGGAACGCCTGACGCACCCGCTTGTCGTTGAACGGTTCCTTGTCGATGCGCATCGTGAACGGCAGCCAGGCACCGGTGTGCGAGATCATCACCTTGATGCGGGGATCCGCGCCGATCACCTCGGTCAGCGCCAATGGGATCTGACCGATGGCGTCGACCTGTGTGGACAGCAGCGCATTGACGATGGCGTCATCGTCGCTGAAGTCGAGGATCTCCACCTCGTCGAGATACGGCTGACCCTCACGCCAGTAGTGGTCGTTGCGGGTGAACAGGCTCTGTTGCCCCGCCGTGAAGCTCTTGACCTTGAACGGGCCTGTGCCGACCGGATGCTTCGGGTTGTAGTCCGCGGGCACGATCCCGCACGAGTATTGGCCGAGCTGATCGTCGAACGCCGCATTCGGTGTCTTCAGGCGGAATTCGACCTTGTCGCCGACCACGGCGACGTCGTGAAGGTCCTTCAGACCGGCCGCGCCGCTCTTCGGATCCTTCGGGTCGGTGATGCGTTTGAAGGTCGCGACGACGTCCTTGCCCGTCATCGCCCGGCCGTCACTGAACTTCACACCCGGGCGCAAGGTCGCTGTCCATACGGTCGCAGTGTCGTTCGGCTCGACCTTCGTGGCAAGCAGCGGACGCAGCGTGTAGTCGTCGTCGTAATAGAGCAGCGTCTCATACAGATTGATGACCCGGGCGATGTCGGTGGTGCTGACCGGCACGTGCGCGTCCAGGGTGTCGGACGCGCCACCACCGGTCAGACCGACGCGCAGGCGTCCCCCGTGAATCGGCTCGCCCGTCGGCCCCGCGATCTGGCCCGCCGGCTCACCACAGGCCGACAGAAGCGCGCCGGCGCCGAGCGCCATACCCGCCCCGAGCAGCCCGCGTCGAGTGACGGCGCCTGTCCTGTTTGCGTTTTCGAAGAGCACGAGATCACATCCTGTTGTCGGTCAGCAGTGCACGGTGCGACCGATCCAGTCCGGCGGCTGCAACTCGTGAGCGATCTGATAGCGGTCGATCAGTGCAGCCACCTGTGGACCGAAGGCCTGTGCCTTGTCATTCCCGACGTGGATGGCGAGCAACTCCTCCGTCGCCATGAGCCGGTCGCCGACCCGCATCTCGTATGCGAGGTGCAGCTTCTTCGTCTTCGCGGCGACGAGCCGGGCCGTCACGGTGAGGTCGTCACCCAGACGTGCCTGGTCGAGGTATCGGATGTGGGCCTCGACCGTGTAGAGCGAGTTGCCGGTGCGCCGGCGGTACACCTCGTCCATGCCGAGCGTGTCCATCACCTGGTCGGTCGCATGACCGAAGACCAGCACATAGAACGCCTCCGACATGTGGCCGTTGTAGTCGATCCACTCGCTGCGCACCGTGTCGCGGTAGACGGGAAGTTCGTCGCTCACGTCGATCATGCCCTCGGCGAGACGGCATCCAGCGCTCGCTGTATCGCGATGATCGCCGCGTCGCGCTGCGCGACGAGCTCGGCGACGGTGCGTCCCGCCGCCTCGTCGTCGCACCCTGCCACGACCGCGTCGCGCAGGCTCCGGGTCAGCTCCGGCGCCTCCAGCCTGGTCCACGGCGACTTCAGCGACGGACCGAAATGGTCGAGCATATGGGCCATTCCGCCCTCGCCGCCGGCCAGATGGAAGGTCAGCATCGGCCCTTGCACCGGCCACCGCAGGCCCGGACCGTCGGTGATCGCGCGATCGATCTGCTCGACCGTCGCCTCTCCGTGGTCCACCATGTGCAGCGCCTCGCGCCAGAGGGCCTCCTGCAGGCGGTTGGCGATGAAGCCGGGCACCTCACGGTCCATGGTGATCACCGACTTGCCGATGTGGTCGTACCACTGCGACGCCCAGTTCACGGCGTCCGCCGTCGTGGCCTCGCCGCCGGCCACCTCCACCAGCGGGATCAGGTATGGCGGGTTGAACGGATGCCCCACGACGAACCGTCCGGGATGTGCGACGCCCGCGGCCATCTCGCTCATCGAATATCCGGAGGTGGACGAGCCGACGACGATCTGCGACGGGGTGGCGGCGTCGATGTCGGCCAGCAGAGACCGCTTGAGATCGAGTCGCTCCGGTGCGCTCTCCTGCACGAAACCGGCGCCGTTCAGCGCATCCGCGAGCTCGGTGTGGACTCGCACCTTGTCCGGTGAGGCACCCTCGGACAGGCCGAGTTCGGTGAGTGCAGGCCACGCGGTCTCGACCAGTGACTTGAGGCGACGCTCGGCGTCGGGTGCCGGGTCCCAGGCCTCGACGCGATAT
>CAYPQR010000360.1:0-3662 GCA_964412865.1 uncultured Intrasporangiaceae bacterium | reverse complement strand
TCAGATCGACGATTGCCGCCCGCTCGCGCATCGCCAGGTGCTCGGCGCTGATGATCGGCGACCACCAGCGCGAATCCCATTCGGCCGGGCGGTCCATCACGTGGTCGCGGTAGTCGGCGAGCAGCGGCTCGTTGGCGCCATACCACTGCGGTCGTTCCCAGCCGCCCGACTCGAAGAAGAATGCGCCGGCCTCCAACTCGTCCGCGTGCATCGGCGCGAGGCGCACCCCGCGGTTGCTCTCCCACTGCTCCAACGGGTGGACGATGCCGTAGGTCTTGTTGAAGCCCTCGGACGCCCGCGCGGCGACGTGCGTCCTGGTGCGCTGGTGGGGGTAGAAGCGCGCGATGTCGGCGGCGTGCAGGTCGAATTCGGGGTTGCCGTCGGTCATCCACTCGGCGATCATCCGCCCGACGCCCGGACCCTCCTTGACCCACACGGCGGCCGCCGACCACAGGCCGCCGACCTGCGGGCTCTCACCGAGGATCGGCGATCCGTCGGGAGTCATCGAGAGCAATCCGTTGATGGCATAACGGATCCCGACGTCCGGGTTGCCGAGCACGTCGGGCATGAGTTCCAGGGCCTGCTCGAGCTGGGTGTCGAAGTCGTCCGCGGTGAACGGCAGCTCGGTGGGCGACAGCTTCGACTGCTCGATGGAGGGGATGTCCTCGGCGCGCCACAGGATCGGGCGGTGGGCGTAGGAGCCGACCTCCATCTCCTGGCCGTGCTGGCGCTCATAGCATCCGGTGTCCATGTCGCGGACGATCGGGAAGCTGATCTCGCCCACGGTGTCCTCGAACTGCGGGACCGGGCCGATGCTGATCATCTGGTGCACGGTGGGGCTGAGCGGGATCGCGGCGCCGGCCATCCGGGCGAGCTTGGGGCTCCATACGCCGCAGGTGATGACGACGGTGTCGACGTCGATGTCGCCCTGGGTCGTCTGCACCTGCCGGATGTGGCCGTCGGCCACCGTCATCCCGGTGACCTCGACCGTGGCCACGCTGGTGAGTGCACCCATCTGCTGGGCCTTCTCGCGCATGATCGTCCCGGCCCGCAGCGAGTCGACGACACCGACGGTCGGGGTGTAGAACCCGCCGATGATGGCGGACGGGTCGAGATAGGGCACCTTCTTCGCGACCTCGTCGGCGGTCAGCATCTCCGACTCGATGTCCCACGCCGTCGCGGAGGACATCCGCCGGTGCAGCTCCTGCATACGCTCCGGAGTGCGTGCGACCTCGATGCCGCCGGACTGGGTGAAGACCTCCATCTCCCGGTATTGGCGCACGCTGTCGAGCGTCAGATCGGTGATCTCTCGCGAGTGGTCGACCGGGAAGATGAAGTTCGAGGCGTGCCCCGTCGAGCCGCCCGGGTTGGGCAACGGGCCCTTGTCGATCTGCACGATGTCGCGCCAGCCGAGCCGTGCCAGGTGGTAGGCAACGCTGTTGCCGACGATTCCGGCACCGATGACGAGGACTCGAGCCTCATTGGGAACCTGCGCCATGGTCCACACTCCATGCACGAGAGCCGAACGTCGGAAGTTGCGTAATGCGCATTCCGCAGCGGCATGAGAAACAGTTCCCCTGCATCGTCGCCCCGCCGAAGCGGCGGTGTCAAGGGTTCAGCCACGCCATCCGAGACGGGCGGAGACCTCGCGGGCGGTGGCGGTGACCTCGTCGATCGCGCGCTCGATGAGCGCGTCGTCGAACCGGAAGCTCGGCCCGGACGCCGACAGCGACGCGATCACGTCACCGTGCGCATTGCGCAACGGCGCGGCGATGGCGGTGAGGCCGACCTCGAGCTCGCCGATCACGACGGCGTGTCCCTGCTCGCGGACCTTTTCGACCTGCTCCAGCAGCGTGTGCACGTTGGTCACGGTGTCCGGTGTGAAGCTCTGCAGTCTGCGGCCCACCACCTTGCGGATCTGCTCGTCACTGAGCCCGGACAGCAGCACCTTGCCGTTCGACGTCGCGTGCAGCGGAATGCGCTGACCGACCCAGTTGTGCGACGGCAGCACGGACGACCCGTTGAGCTGGTCGAGATAGAGCGCGGCATCCTCGTGCAGCACCACGATGTTGACCGTCTCGGCGAGGTCGGAGGCCAGGTCACGGGCGAGAGGACGCGCCTCCTGCACGACGTCGAGTCGCGCCGTCGTCGCACCGGCGAGGCGCAGGATGCCCATGCCGAGGCGATACTTGCCGCGTTGTGCGTCCTGCTCGACGAGTTCGCCGGTCTCCAGCGCGGCCACCAGGCGGAACGCCGTCGACTTGTGCACGCCGAGCTCCGTGGCGAGCTGGGTCACGCCGCATTCGCCCTCGCGGGCGAGCACCTCGAGCACCTGGATCGCGCGGCCGACCGACTGCACCGCTCCGGGCCGCCCACTGGACGCATCGTTGCTCATAGCACAACGCTATAGCACGATTGTCAACAACGGCAGGGTGCCGGACGGCGCCATCAGAGGGTGGCGTGTCGCCGTCATCCGCGGATTTACTAGGGTCGATCGAGTGAGTCAGGGAGCGCAGTCGATCGACAGGGCAGCGGAGCTGCTGTCCCAGGTGATCCACGCCGAGCACCCGGTGACCTACACGGAGCTCGTCGAGAGCAGCGGCCTTCCGCGCTCCACCGTCTCCCGTCTGCTCGCGGCGCTCGAGCGGGGCGGCCTGCTGGAGAAGGACCCGGAGGGCGCCTATCGCGGCGGTGCGATGTTCACCCACTATGCCAACCGGCACGACCGGGTCGAGGAGCTCGTCACGGTCGCGCAGCCATACCTCGAGCGGATTGCCGAGCGCACGGGCGAGACGGTCAACCTCGGGGTGCCGCGCGGCGACACCGTCGTGCATGCCGCTCAGATCGACTCCAGTTATGTGGTGGGCGCGACCAACTGGGCCGACATCGACGTGCCGCCGCATTGCTCGGCGCTGGGCAAGGTGATGTATGCGTTCGACGCGATCGACCTGCCCTCGGAGCCGTTGGCGCAGTGCACCCCTGCTTCCATCAGCACCCTGGAGCAGCTGCGCAAGGATCTCGACGGCGTACGAGATGCCGGATTTGCCATTACCTCAGGCGAATTCGAGGATGGCCTAGACGCCATCGCGGCCCCGATATGGGGTTCCGACGGGCACGTGCAGGCCGCGATGGGCGTCTCGGGTCCGTCGTTTCGGATGGAGGAGAATCACGACGAGTTCGGGGCCCTCGTCGTCGCGGAGGCGGAGCGGCTCAGCCGCGCGCTCATCCGGCTAGGTCGGTGAGCTTGGAGGTGACCTCGCGGCGCCACTGCTCGGTGCGCTCCACCTGATTGAACGTGTAGAGGTGGATGGTCGCGACGGCCGGGTCGGGGCGGTCGAAGAGCGGGGTCAGGCCGCGGATGAAGCGCTCCGGGCGGAAGCCCCCGGGTGCGGAGAAGCGCGCGAACAAGAAGCGGTGGCCGGCCAGGAAGCGCGCGGACTCGCTCACGCCGATGCGCGTCGCCATCTGCACCAGCTTGGCGCGGTCGACGGGGCCCGGGACCCCGACGTGGACGGGCAGCAGCAGCCCGCGCCGGCGCAGCCGATCGACCCAGGTGACGACGGTGTCCGCGCGCGGGCACAGGTTGCTCACGATGTGCGTCGCCAGCGTGCGCTTGTCCCACATCGACTGCACGGTGACGTCGTCGCCGATCAGCGGGTGCG
>CAYPQR010000359.1:0-3665 GCA_964412865.1 uncultured Intrasporangiaceae bacterium | reverse complement strand
CGCCGACAACCACTGCCGGGGCGACGCGCCCGCGAATCGCCCACTGTGCGACGGCGCCCGGGAAGCGCGCTCCCACACACTCTCCCAGCAGCCTCTGCACCTGCGCGTGCACGTCACTCGCCATCGCTCCATTCAACCGCTCTCGTCACCCGTGCCCGCCGGCGGGCCGAACGGCCGCCGACGCGATCCCACCGTTCCGGAGCGGCCAGTGGCTACCCGGCAGTAGGGTGTGGCCATGGTGCGAGGCGATGCGCTGCCCGGCCGCGTGCGCGCGGGCTACGGCCTCGGATCCGTGGCGACCGGCACCTTCGGCACCGTGCCCGGCCTGATGCTGCTGCCCTATCTCACCGACACGCTCGGGATCGCCGCCGCCGTGGCGGGATTCATCGTCTTCGCGCCGAAGGCGTGGGATGTGGTCCTCAACCCGATCGCGGGCCGCATCAGTGACCGCTCACGAGATCCGCGCGGGCCGAGGCGGCCCTTCCTGCTGCGATTCGGCCTGCTGCTGGCCCTGTGCTTCGCCTTGCTGTTCGCGGCGCCGGACCTGGGCTCGAAGTGGGCCGACGGCCTCTGGGTGCTGATCGCCTTCGTCGCGTGCGCCACCGCCTACGCGTTCTTCCAGGTGCCCTACATCGCGATGCCTGCGGAGATCACCGACCGATATCACGAGCGCACCAGGCTCATGACCTGGCGTGTGGCGATCCTCGCCCTCGCGATCATGATCAGCGGCGCCAGCGCACCGGCCATCCGCAACGCCTTCGGGGGCCGCGGCGGCTACCGGGCGATGGGCATCGCCATCGCCGTACTGCTGGTCATCGGCACGGTCGGCGCCTACGTCGGCACCCGACGCGCACCGATCGGCACGGTCACGGCGCGCCCCGGCTCCCTGCGCGAGCAACTGCGAGTCGTTGCGGCGGCCCGCGACTTCCGTTTCCTGTTGGGCACGTTCGTGATCCAGGCGGCCGCGACGGGAGCCATGCTGGCCGGCGTCGACTACATGGCGCGATGGGTGCTCGCCGACGATGACCTGTCGACGGTGCTGTTCGTGTGCTTCGTCGGACCCGCCTTGCTCTGCGCGCCGCTGTGGAGCGCCTTCGGCCGCAGAGTCGGCAAGAAGCCGGGTTACGTCGTCTCGTCGCTCGTGCTGGCGCTGGCCGCGCTGATCATGGTCGGCGCCCGAGTCCTCCCGGCATGGACGGTGTTCGCCGCGACCGGGCTGGTCGGGGTCGGATACGCCGGCATCCAGGTCTTCCCACTCGCGATGCTGCCCGACGTGGCCGCCGTGGACGCGCGCCGCACGGGCGTGGGCCGCATCGGTGTCTACACCGGCGTCTGGACCGGTGGTGAGACGCTGGGCCTGGCCCTCGGCCCCGGCATCTATGCCCTGGTGCTCGCCGCCGGCGGCTACGTCTCCTCCGCCGGCACCGGGGACCAGCAACCGGGCACGGCGCTGACTGCCATCACGCTCGGATTTTCGCTGGTGCCAAGCATCCTCGTGCTCATCTCGATCCTCCTGCTGGCGCGCTACTCACTCACGGAAAGGGATGTCAACCAATGACCGACGACATCATGTCCGCGTTACGCGGCCTCCAGGCAGCCGACGTGCCGGTGCACGGGGGGCGCACGTTGGCCTATGTGTATGACTCGGGCCTCGCGGACGCGGACCGGGTCGGTCGCGAGGCCGTCGCCGCGTATGCCGGCTCCAACGGCCTCGACCCGACCGCGTTTCCCAGCCTGCTGACCATGGAGAACGAACTGGTCGGATTCACCTGTGACCTGCTGGACGCACCGGACACGACCGTGGGGAGCGTCACGTCCGGGGGCACCGAGTCGGTGCTGCTCGCGGTGCAGACCGCACGCGACGCTCGTCCCGAGATCGGCCGCCCCCGCATGGTGATCCCGTCGACCGCACATGCCGCGTTCCGCAAGGCGGCACACTACTTCGGAGTCGAGCCGGTCGCCGTCGACGTCGGCGAGGATCATCGCGCCGACCCCGCGGCGATGGCATCGGCGATCGACGCCGACACGGTGCTCGTCGTGGCGAGCGCGCCCTCATATGCACATGGTGTCGTCGACCCGGTCACCGACATCGCGCGCCACGCGGCACGCCACGGCGTGCGGTGCCACGTCGACGCGTGCATCGGTGGATGGGTCCTGCCGTATGCGAAGCGGCTCGGCCGCAGGATCCCGCCGTGGACCTTCGCGGTGCCAGGGGTGACGAGCATCTCGGTCGATCTGCACAAGTATGCCTACGCGCCCAAGGGCACCTCGATCCTGCTGCATCGCACGCCCGAGCTGCGCCGTCCCCAGTTCTTCGCCAGCGCGGCCTGGCCCGGCTACACGATGCTCAATTCGACGATGCAGTCGACGAAGTCGGGCGGCCCGCTCGCGGGTGCGTGGGCGGTCGTGCGCAGCATCGGCGACAGCGGCTACCTTCGGCTGACCGAGGCCATGCTGGCCGGGGTCGACCGCCTCGTCGACGGCATCGAGGCCCTCACGCCACTGCATACCCTCGCCCGACCCGACTCGAGCCTCGTGGTGTTCGCCACCGACGAGACCTGTGACCCCTTCACCCTGGCCGACCTGCTGTCGCGCGACGGCTGGTATGTGCAGCCCCAGCTGTCGTTCGGCGGCGATGGCCCGTCGATCCACCTGTCGGTCAGCCCCGCCACCGACGTCGAGGCGTTCCTCGCCGCTCTCGGCGACGCCGTGTCTCGAGCCGTCGCCGCGGGCCCGGTGCACGTCGATCCCGGCGTCGCCGACTTCGTGCGCGCCCTGCGGGCCGAGTCGCTGAGCGAAGAGGACTTCGACGGGCTGCTCGCAGCGGCCGGAATGGCCGGTGGCGGCACGGCGCTCCCGGAATCGATGGCGCCGGTGAACGCCCTGCTCGACATCGCCGCGCCGCCGCTGCGGGAGGCGCTCCTCACCGCGTTTCTCGACCGCTTGTCGCGTCCGGTCCGGTCCTCCCCCGACCACCCGCCGAGCGGTGCACATCCCCACTGACAGGCATACATATTTCGTATGCCTGTCAGCGGGAATGTATGCCTCTCGGCGACGGGGTCAGGCCGTCGATCGGCTGCGCCGGCTGAGCGCGTCGACCGTGACGGCCGCGAGCAGCACCAGCGCGGTCACCATCAGCTGGCTCGCCGCCGACAGGTTGAGCAGGCCCATTCCGTTGTAGATCGTGGCGACGATCAGCCCACCGAGCAGCGCGTGCACGATCTTGCCGCGGCCGCCGAACAGGCTGGTGCCGCCGATGACCGCGGCCGCGACGGCCAGCAGGACGTATTGGCCGCCCTCGACGTTGCTCGAGATCGACCCGAGCCGCGACGCATAGAAGATGCCCGCTGCCCCGGCCGTGAGGCTGGACAGAGCAAACGCGATGACGCGGATGCGCGACAGGTTGATGCCTGCCCGCCGGGCGGCCTCCGCGTTGCCGCCGATCGCATAGACGTAGCGGCCGAAGCGCGTGTGGCTGAGCAGAAGCGTCCAGATGAAGACGATCGCCAACACGATCGGCACCGCCCACGGCACACCACTGCCGGCGCTGCACACCAGCACGAGGACGATCCCCGCGGCGGCCACAAAGGCCACCTTGGCGATGCTCAATCCGATCGGTGAGGTGGTCAGGCCGTTGGCTCTGCGCTGCCTGTCGCGCCACGCCG
>CAYPQR010000358.1:0-3670 GCA_964412865.1 uncultured Intrasporangiaceae bacterium | reverse complement strand
GCCGGCCACGACGAACGCGGCAGCGTCCAGCTCGTCGAGATCACACCGGACGGCCACGTCCGCGATCTGACCGACCTGCCATCCCGCTGCACGGGGCGATACCTGCCCGGCAGCCGCGACATCATCGTGATGCACGACGACGGCGGCGACGAGAAGTTCCAGCTCTCGCTGCTGCACGCCGATCGCCAAGTGCCGGCGACAGCGGGCGAGCTGTGGCCGCTCGTGCGCGACCCCAGGTATCACCATGTCCTGCACGACGTCACGGCCGAGTCGATCGCCTACTCCACCAACCGGCGCAACGGCACCGACATGGACGTGGTGGTCCGCGACCTGCGCACCGGCACCGAGCAGGTCGTGCTCGACGATGCCGGGTATGTCGCCGAAATCGCCATCTCGCACGACCTCACGTCGTGCGCGGTCTCGGCGCTGACCCTGCAGCCGGCGTCGACCAAGATCATCGTCTCCGGCAAACACGCGCACAGCAGCGAGCCCATCACCGACCCGCAGGAGTATGCGAGCCACGAGAGCCCCCAGTGGACCGCCGGCGACGACGCACTCATCATCTCGTCCGACCACGACCGCGAGTACCACGCCATCTGGCGTGTGTCGCTCGACGGCGCAGAGTGGCAGGTGCTCGTGGGCGACGACGACCACGACCTCGACGTCCTGGTCGACCATGACGCGCGGCGCATGGCCGTCATCACGCACGACGACGGGCGGGGACGACTGGCGCTACACGGCATCGACGGCTCGCTACAGCACCGGATCGAGTTGGGGGACACGTCGATCACGTCAATCCGCTGGTCGGCGGACGACCGCTACCTGCTGGTGACCGCGTGCGGGCCCACCGACCCCGGGTCGCTCCTGACGATCGACACCGCGACCGGGGCGACGACCACGGTGGTCGACGGCCGCGACCGGCTGCCCGACGAACTGCGCGACCGGCTGTGCACGCCGCAGACCGTGCGCATCCCGGCGCCCGACGGAGAGCAGATCCCTTGTTTCGTCTATCACCCTGCGAATCCGGGCTCGGGCGCGAGCGTCATCCACGTGCACGGCGGACCGGAAGCCGCCGCGAATCAGGTGTTCTCGCCGGTGATTCAGGGTCTGGTGCTGGCGGGATACACGGTGCTGCAGCCCAACGTGCGAGGCTCCGCCGGCTACGGCAAGCGGTGGGTCAGTCTCGACGACAAACGCCTTCGGCTCGACTCCGTCGCGGACCTGGCGGCGATCCACACCTGGCTGCCCAGCATCGGGCTCGACCCGGACCGCAGCGCACTGTGGGGCGGATCCTACGGCGGGTACATGGTGCTCGCCGGCCTCACCATGCAGCCCGGCCTCTGGGCGGCGGGCGTCGACATCGTGGGAATGTCGTCGCTGGTCACGTTTCTCGAGAACACCTCCGACTACCGCCGCGCCTACCGTGAACGCGAATACGGCACGCTCGACGACGACCGCGACTTCCTCACGGCCGCTTCGCCGCTCACACATCTGGATAGGCTGCGGGCGGCCCTCTTCATCATCCACGGCGCCAACGACCCCCGGGTGCCGCTCTCCGAGGCCGAGCAGATCGCGGCCAGCCTTCGGGCGCGCGGCATCCGAAACGAGTTGCGGGTCTATCACGACGAGGGCCACGGCCTGGCGAAACGAGTCAATCAACTCGACGCCTACCCCGCCGCACTCGACTTCCTCGCGTCGGTGGTGCCGCCGCTCGCCGCTGGTTGAGCGGCGCGATGACGAAACACCCCTGGCTGGTCGAGTAGCGAGCGCCCAGCCGGCGCGTCAGGCTCCCGGACCCTGCTCGCGGACCTCGTCGACCGCGACGAGCGCGTCGCGCAGTCGCTGCACCCAGTCGCCCTCGTGCTCTGCCACCAGGCGCACGCACCAGGCCAGGGCGTCCGACCGTGACCGCGCGACGCCCGAGGCGACCAGGGTGTCGAGCGTGCGGCGCTCCTGCTGCCGCAACCGGGTCATGACCGGCACCGAGACCGTCGTGAACAACTCGCTGCTCTCGCCGCACCGGGCGCCCCAGGAGACCTTGCGGCGATAGAGCTCCTGGGCATCGTCCGCGATCCCCATCCGTTCGGGACGGGTGGCGCTGCGGAAGCGTGCGATCGCCTGCTCCTCGTCCCGCGCTCCCTGCTTCTCATCCGCAGGCGGGATCGGGCAGATCACCAGGATCTCCTCGCGGTCGACCGTCACCACCGGCGGTGCCTCGAGCCACTCTGACGGCACTCTGCTCGTGAACCACTGCTGAATTTCATCCATATCTGATTACATCATTACATCGTTGCGGCTGCAAGACATCAAGGATTCGCCCCATCGTGCGCAGGGAGGACGGCGCACCCGGACCATCCGGTATAAAGGCTGGGGTGGATGAGTCACGGGGGCGCAGTCCCGCACCGGATCATGCGTCGGAATCTGCCGGCGACGAGCGGTCGCCGCGGACCAGATCACACCGGTTGCTGCCGATGGTGGCCCGCGATCCCGGCGAGGCCGGCAGGGGCTCGTCGCCGTTGGAGTTGCTGTTCGACCTGACCTTCGTGATCGGGGTCGGCGTCGCGGCCGAGCAGCTCACCGAGCTCGTCGCGGCGGGCGAGACCGTCCGCGGCGTGCTCGGCTTCGTGTTCGCGATGTTCGCGATCCTCGTCGGCTGGATCAACTTCTCGTGGTTCGCCTCCGCCTTCGACACCGACGACTGGGGCTACCGCATCAGCACGATGGTCCAGATGATCGGTGTCGTCGTGCTCGCACTCGGACTGCCGTCGACCTTCCACAGCATCGCCGAGACCGACCACGTCGACGTGCGGCTGCTCGTCGCAGGCTATGTCGTGATGCGGGTCGGGATGGTCTCGCTGTGGCTCCGGGTAGCGCATCGTTCGCTCGAATACCGTCGGGTGGCGCTGCGGAACGCTCTGGCGATCTGCATCGTGCAATTGTGCTGGGTGGTGTTCGCGATCATCCCGTTCTCGCTGGTGCCGACCTTCGTGATCATCGCCGGACTCGGAAGTCTGGAACTGCTGGTGCCCGTCTTCGCCCAGGGCCGCGCGGCCGCGACGCCGTGGCATCCGCATCACATCGCCGACCGTTACAGCGCATTCGCGATCATCGCCCTCGGTGAGGGTGTCGTCGGCACCGTGGCGTCGTCGCGCAGCGCGCTCGGCGGCACGACCGGACTGGAGTGGGGCACCAGCGCGATCGTAGTGGTCGTGGCCGGCATCGGGCTGACCTTCGCCATGTGGTGGACGTATTACCTCACCCCGTTCGGCGATCTGTTGCACCACCGGTCGGCTCGCGGCTACCTGTTCGGCTACGGCCACATCCCCGTCCTGATGGCGATCGCCGCGACCGGTGCCGGCCTGCACGGAGCCGGCGTATTCCTCGACGGCCACTCGCACCTGGCCGAGACGGGCGTGACCGTAGCTCTGGCCGTGCCGGTCGGCGTCTACCTGTTCGCCGTCTACGGCTTGCACACGCTGATGTTCGGCATGACCGACGCATTTCACGTGCTGCTGCTGGCGATCGCCTGCGCACTACTGGCGATCGGCGTCATCGGAAGCCACGGCAACATGCCCCTGCCGATCGCGCTCATCGCGATCACGGCGGCCGGATGGGTGCCCGTCGTGGGCTTCGAATGCGTGGGCCACCGTCGCCAGGCACGCCAGCTGGA
>CAYPQR010000357.1:0-3678 GCA_964412865.1 uncultured Intrasporangiaceae bacterium | reverse complement strand
GTGAAGGTCATCTCGATCGGCATGTTCGTGCCCGGCAACCAGCCGGTCGTCTGGCGCGGCCCGATGCTGCACCGCGCGCTGCAGCAGTTCCTGGGTGACGTCTTCTGGGGCGACCTCGACGTGCTGCTGCTCGACCTGCCGCCCGGCACCGGCGACATCGCCATCTCGGTGGCGCAGCTGATCCCGACGGCCGAGATCCTCGTCGTCACCACGCCCCAGCAGGCGGCCGCCGAGGTCGCCGAGCGTGCCGGATCCATCGGCCTGCAGACCAAGCAGCGGGTCGCCGGTGTCATCGAGAACATGTCGTGGCTCGAGTTGCCCGACGGCACCCGGCAGGACATCTTCGGCAGCGGTGGTGGCGCCCGCGTGGCGGAGTCGCTGACGCGCTCGATCGGCGCCGAGGTCAAGCTGCTCGGCCAGGTGCCGCTCGACACCAGGCTGCGGGTCGGCGGCGACCAGGGCCTCCCGGTCGTGCTCGGCGAGCCGGACAGCGCGGCCGGTGTGGCGCTGCGAGGCATCGCCAAGGAGCTGTCGAGCCGCACTCGCGGGCTCGCCGGTCAGCGCCTCGGACTCACCGTCACCGGCCACTGACCGAGCGTCCCCGGCAAAGCGCCGAGTGGCCTACATACGGCTCGAGCGGCCTACATATTCCGGCGAATATGTAGGCCGCTCGAGCATCATCTAGGCCACTCGGCGGGTCAGGTCGCGTCGATGTCGTATGGCGTGGCGCGGTCGGGGTCGTAGCGCGGCGGCACCGGGATCTGCGGCACGGGCGCGGGATCGTCGTCCTCGTCGTCGGGCAGTTCGCTCGGCTCGTCGAACAGCGCCTCCCGCACGATCTTGCGCGGGTCGTACTGCCGCGGGTCGTACTGCCGCCAGTCGACGTCGTCGAACTCCGGACCCATCTGCTCCTTCAGCTGCGACCGGGCCCCCTGCGCCATGTCGCGCGCCTGGCGCACCCACTCGCGCAGCTTCGCCACGTATTCGGGCAGCCGGTCCGGGCCGATCAGGAAGGCGCCGAGCGCAATGAGGATCAGGAATTCCCAGGTGTCGATGCCGAGGAATGACACCTTGCGCCTCCTTCGAGATCCGGGTCGTAGAGTCAGCTACCCGAGGACGCCTCGGTGTGCACCGTAACGCTACGGTGTTCGCCGCCGGAATCTATCACCAGGGTCACAAAGTCACCTGGGGACTTCGAACGCAGCGCCACGATGAACGACTCCGCGCTCATGACCTTCCGGCCATCGATCTGCGTGATCACGTCGCCCTCCCGTATGCCGGCCTTGTCGGCGGGCCCGCCGTCGGTGACGCTCCGCACCCGCACGCCGGGCCCCTCGTAGGCGGTGTCGACGGCCACGCCGATCACCGGATGGTCGGCGTGGCCGGTCTTGATCAGCTGATCGGTCGTGCGCCGCACCTGATCGGACGGAATGGCGAAGCCCAGACCGATATTGCCGCCCTCCCCGCCGGAGCTGCCGCCTGTGGTGTAGATCGCCGAGTTGACGCCGATCACCTTGCCGGTGAGCGCGAGCAGCGGACCTCCGGAGTTGCCGGGGTTGATCGGCGCGTCGGTCTGCACCGCGTTGAGGTAGGACAGGTCGTTGATGGACTTGCCGGTGGTGACGGGGCGGTCGAGCGCACTCACGATGCCCGTCGTCACCGAGCCGGTCAGGCCCAGTGGCGCGCCGACGGCGATCACCGGCTGGCCGACCTCGAGCGCGTCGGAGTCACCGAAGGACAGCGTCGGAAGGTGCTTGCGAGCGACCTTGATGACGGCCAGATCGTAGGACTCGTCCGTGCCGACGACCTTCGCGCGCTGTTTGGATCCGTCGGCGAAGACCACGGTCAGGGCCTCTCCGTCGCCGCCGGCGGCCGCGACGTGATTGTTGGTCACGATGTAGCCGTCGGCGCGGATGACGAAACCGGACCCGGTGCCGACCTGGCGGCCGTCGGATCCGGAGATCTGGATGGTGACGACGCTGGGCAACGCGTCCTGGGCGATCACGGCGACGCGGTCGCTCACCGTCGGGTCGGCCGGTGCGCCGTCCTGTCGGTGAGCGACCGTCGCACCGGTGAGCCCTCCGACGATTCCGCTGCCGAGCGCCAGAGCGACGACGGCGATGACCAGCGGAACGGTGCGGCGGCGAGTGGGCGGCGTGCTGCCGCCGGTGGGCGGTTCCGGTGTGCTCGTCCTTGCAGCCCTGGACGCCGGAAGCCGCACCGGCGCCGGCCCGTCAGACGGCGGCACGTGCGGCGGCTGGGTCATGACGGTGATTGTCCCCTATGAGCTGTGGGGACCGATCACCTGGGCGATGCGACGTCGACCGTCAGCGCCTGCTCCGTGGGCTGGACGGCCGGTGCGACCCTGCGGCCGTCGCGCGAGAACATCCACTCACCGTGCCACGCGGCCGGCACGGAGCGCGACAGCGACGACTGCTGCTGCTCCTGGCCACCGCCGGTGCTCGCGGGCGCCGTGGCACCCGGCACCTGTGTGACGGTGAGGGCCGCGCCCAGGCATCCGGCGACCGCGGCGAGGGTGAAGGCGACCGAGCGTCGAGCCGAGCAATATTGCGCCGGGGCGTGGGTCGTCAAGATGGCGGGGGCCGGGCGCACGCTGGGCTGCTGCGGCCGCACCGGCTCCTCACCGGCGAGACTGAGCAGGCCCGCCACCAGTTGCTGGTGCTGCTGCGAGTCGATCCGCACGTTGCGCAACTGAGCCATCAGTTCGCGCTCCTCGCGCACGACCGCCAGGCACTGCTGGCACGCCACCAGGTGGCGCTCGACATACCTCTCCTGCTCCGCGGTGAGCAGTCCGTCGACGTAATCGGCCAGGATGTCGTCACCGAGCTGGGCACAACTCGTCATCAGTTGCTCCCCGCAGGCATCGGCAGGCCGATCCCCGGCCGCCGTGTGCGCTTCGACTCGGGGTCACGGTCGGGTGCGCGGTGGGCCAGGGCCTCCCGCAACTGCGCCCGTCCGCGGTGGATCCGCGAGCGGACGGTGCCGAGCTTGACGTCGAGGGTCGCCGCGATCTCCTCGTAGGAGAGGCCCTCGATGTCGCACAGGACGACGGCAGCGCGGAAATCGGGGGGAAGGGCGTCGAGCGCGCGCTGGATGTCGTCGTCGAAGTGGGCGTCGACGTATTGCTGCTCCGGTGTGCCGTCGCGGCTGGGCAGGCGCGCGGCGGCGTCATCGACGAGGGCGTCGAAGCGGATGCGCTGCTTGCGGCGCATCTTGTCGAGGAAGACGTTGGTGGTGATGCGGTGCAGCCAGCCCTCGAAGGTGCCGGGCCGGTAGGAGTGCAGCGACCGGAAGACCCGCACGAAGACGTCATGGGTCAGATCTTCGGCGTCGTGGGCATTGCCGGTGAGGCGGTATGCCAGCCGATAGACCCGGGCCGAGTGCTCCGTGACGATCTGCTCCCAGCTGGGTGGTTCCCACCCGGGAGGTGCCTCGTCAGGCACTTCGGTGCGCGTGCGGCGCGCGTCGGTCATGCTCGCCCTTCTTTCGTCATCGTGCCGATCTCGGCACGCACCAACGATCCCTCACAAGAGTGAACGATCGGAGCGGCGGATTTGTTCTCCGGGGCCACGAGGATTTTTCCGGGGCGGGACGTGTTCTCGCTCACGTATGGCTGGTCGAGTAGCTCCGATGCGACGCCTGGGGTACCGCCCGCAT
>CAYPQR010000356.1:0-3678 GCA_964412865.1 uncultured Intrasporangiaceae bacterium | reverse complement strand
GCAGCGGAGTTACTCGACCAGCCAGCAGAGGGCTTTCCTAATCGGCGGCCCGCAGCGCGCACGCGAGCGGCGTCCAGAGCTGCGGCAATGCGTTCATTAGAGTGAGCTGCAATGCATATGGCGGGAAGTCGGCGAGGGAGCCGCACATGACGAACACGGGCTGGTCGGCGTCACACCGGCTACGTCTGCTGATCCGTCGCACCGCGAGCTGGCGCCCCACCGTCCGGTGGCTGATCAGCGTGGTGCGTTCGTTCGTGACGTCGTTCCTCGCCCTCGGTGTCACGCTGTGGATCCTGCCGGGCGAACAGAGCGACGGCTTCGTCTCGGTGGCGACTCTCGCGGTGGCCGTGCTCGCCCTCGGAGCGCTCGTGCGACCGTTCCTCACCCAGCTGACCGTGATCACCGGCGCGGTCGGGCTGCTGCTGGCCAGTTTGCTTGCGCAGGCGGTCATCCTCGGCATCGCCCTCAGCGTGCTGCCCACCCTCAAACCGTTCTCGCTCACCGACATCGTCCTCGCGTCATGGGGCGCCGCGGTGGTGGCTGCCATCATCAACTGGCTCTTCGACGCGAGCAGCGAAGAAGCCTTCCTCGGGCAGCTGCTCGGCCAAGCCGTCCGCACCACACACCGTATGCCCGGCAGCGGCCCGGGCATGCTCGTCGTCCAGCTCGACGGAGTGAGCGAACCGCTGCTGCGACAGGCGATCACGGCGGGCGCCATGCCGACCGTCTCACGCATGCTGCGCGGCGGCAGTCACCGGCTCCGGCGCTGGCACACCGGGATCCCGGCGACGACTCCGGCGGGCCAGGCCGTGCTGCTGCACGGCGACGTCACGACCGTGCCGTCGTTCCGCTGGTACGACAAGAAGCAGGGCCGCATCGTGGCCGCCAGCAGGCCCGCCGACCTGGCCGAGGTGGAGGCCCGTATGACGACCGGGCGCGGCCTGCTCGCCGACGACGGCGTGAGTGTGTCCAACCTCTTCTCCGGTGACGCACCGACGCGCGTGCTGACCATGAGCGATGCACGCCTGCCGACCTCCAACCGCGGCACCGCCGGCTTCGTCAACTCGCGCAGCGGTTTTGCCCGATCGGCAGTGCTGTTCGTCGGCCAGGTGATCACGGAGTGGTATCAGGCACGTCGGCAGCGGTTGCGCGACGTGCGCCCACGGGTCAGTCGAGGCGGGGCGTTCCTGTTCGTGCGCGGCCTGACAACGGTCGTGCTGCGCGACCTCACCATGTCGATCGTCTCGGAACAGATGGCCCGCGGGGTCCCCACGATCTTCGTCGACCTGGTCGACTATGACGAGGTCGCCCACCACGCGGGCCCGAGCCGCCCCGAGTCGATCCGCACGCTGGAGGGCCTCGATCGCGCCATCCAGTTCTTCACCGATCTCGCGGCCGAGGTCGACCGCGACTACGAGGTGGTGGTCGTCTCCGACCACGGCCAGTCACAGGGCACACCGTTCAGTCAGTTGCACGAGGGCCGGACCCTGAGCGAGGTCGTCCACGACCTCGCCGCTCAGAAGCCGTTCGCCTCGACGCCCGACGCCCACACCGACGAGGCGTGGTCGCAGGCCAACGTGTTGCTCGCCGGAGCGAGCCGGTCCGGTCATCTGCTCGGTGCTGCGGCACGCTCCGCCCAGCGCCGGCGCGCCAAGCGCGCGCGGCCCCACCTCCAGGTCACGGAGCGTCTCGCGGTCGCCGCGGGCGGAAGCCTGGCGCACATCTATCTGACCGACGAGCCCGATCGCGTCTCCCACGAGCAGCTCGAGCAACGCTATCCCGGGCTCGTCGCGGCCCTCGCCCGCCAGGACGGGATCGGCGCCGTCGTCACGTCCACGTCCGGCGGCACCCTGCTCGTGCACGGGCCCGGCGAAGGCTGGTGCGAGATCGAGGACGGCCACATCCTGCGCAGCGACGGGCCGCCGCCGCTCACGGCATACGGCCCTCGCATCGTCGCCGACCTGCAACAGCTCGACACCCGCGAACACGTCGGCGACATCATCCTGTTCGGCTCTTTCGACCGTTCCCTCGGCGAGGCGACCGCCTTCGAGGATCTCGTCGGATCGCATGGTGGACCGGGTGGGTGGCAGACTCAGGCCGTGCTCATTCATCCGTCGTCCTGGAGCGATCCGCCGACGGGTGACCTGACCGGCCTCGATGTGCACCACGCGATGACCTCCCGCCTGCGCGAGCTGGGCCTGCGTCCGCCGGCACCGACGGAGGACGGGACGAACGGCGATGACTGAGCCGCTCGCGCTCACCTGGTGGGGCCACTCCTCGGCCACCGTCGAGTTGGACGGTGTGCGCATCGCGACCGATCCGCTGCTGGCCGACCGGCTCGCACATCTGCGCCGCTCCATCCCCGAGCCGCCTCCCGAGGCGCTGAAGGCCGATGTCGTGCTGATCTCGCACATGCACAGCGATCACCTGCACGTCCCGTCGCTTCGGCGGTTCTCCTCCGAGGTTCCGATCCTGGCGCCGCCGGGAGCCCGCGCCGTCGTGGGCGATCCCGCAGCGGGACGCATCCACGAGGTGCGACCGGGCGACCACGTCGACCTCGGCGGGCTGGACATCGAGGTGCTGCAGTCGTTCCACGACGGTCGCCGGCATCCCCTGTCGCACGACGACGCGCCCGCGCTGGGCTTCCGGGTCACCGGCAGGACGCAGTCGCTGTGGTATCCGGGCGACACCGGGCTCACGATGGCGATGCACGACGTCGCCCCCGTCGACCTCGCACTCGTGCCGATCGGAGGCTGGGGCCCGAGCCTCGGCGACCAGCACATGGGTCCGGCGCAGGCCGCGGAGGCGGTGCGCCGGGTGGGCGCCAGACTCACCGTCCCCGTCCACTACGGCACCTACTGGCCGATCGGCCTGCGTCGCCTCAGCCCCGGCACCTATCGGCGCCTGTTCGTTGCGCCGCCAAGGGAGTTCGTCGCAGAGATCGGCAGGCAGCATGTGCCCACCGACGTCCGCGTCCTGCGTCACGGCGAGCGGATCGCGCTGCCGAAGGTGGTGGGCGACCAGTGATGGCCGACGGGCTCGGCCCGACCGGCCTGCTCGTGCTCTTCGCGACCGTCGCCTTCGGGTCCATCGTCCCCGTGCTGCCGACGGGTGCCGCCGTGAGTGCGGCCGCCGTGCTCGCCCGCACGGAGCACCAGTGGGAGCTCGTCCTCGTGCTGCTCATCGGAGCGGCAGGCGCCTATCTCGGTGACATCGTGTCGTATGCGGTGCTGCGCCTCGCCGGGCGCTCGCTCGCCGAGCGCATCGGCTGGCTCGGTCGCGACGATCCCGACCGAGCGCTCACCCGTCTGCGATCCAGCATCGAGGCGCACGAACTCCGCACCCTGCTGCTGTCCCGACTCATACCGGGTGGACGGATCCCGGTGCTGCTGGCTGCCGCCCTCGGTGGCTATCCGTGGATCCGCTTCACCTCGGCCGACATCGCGGCGAGCCTGCTGTGGTGTGCCGTCTATGCCGCGATCGGCCTCATCGGCAACTCCATCTTCCCCAACACCACCGTCGCGCTGATCGTCGTCATCGTCGTGGCACTTTTGCTCACCGTCGTCGCGCAGATGGTCCAGCGCCACAGGCAGCGGCCGTGAGCCGGGGCTGACCGAACTCCGCCGAGTGGCCCACATACCCGCCGAGTGGCCCACTTATTCGCGCGAATAAGTGGGC
>CAYPQR010000355.1:0-3680 GCA_964412865.1 uncultured Intrasporangiaceae bacterium | reverse complement strand
TGCGCCCAGCCCGTACCAGCCACTTGGCACTTGATCTCCCGGAGCACATCGAGCAGGTTCCCACTCTACAGCCATCACGTATGTGTGACCGACTTCGATACGTGGAGACCCGCGTGCTGCCATCTCTTGCCGGTTCGTTAGATCATCACCAGAGAACTTCCAACCGAGAGCAGTCTGGTGAAAGCTCCCAGGCATCTTCTTGGCGGCGTTTGGAGATGCCCAGAGGACCTCGTCGACATTAAGACTGACATCGCGCAGGATGAGCCCTTCACCGCGCTTAAGCTCGAGGCCGGTAGGCGCGATCTCATCTTGCTTCGAAGCCGTTGCTACAACGACATAGTCGGCGTACGTGACCCAGTCGTCGACTGTCAGGTTCGGTAACCGGTCGTCTGCGGAACCAAGTATCACACTATGAGAATCGTCACGTGAGTCGCCTACCGCTCCCGACTTGTGCGAAG
This sequence comes from uncultured Intrasporangiaceae bacterium, assembly GCA_964412865.1. Lineage (GTDB taxonomy): Bacteria > Actinomycetota > Actinomycetes > Actinomycetales > Dermatophilaceae > Leekyejoonella. The sequence goes on along the minus strand of CAYPQR010000355.1, from coordinate 3,222 downwards.
CTACAGTGTAGCTTAACGTAGCCGCGAGAAACATGACCAAAACAGAAATAATCACACCCTGTGCAGTACGTGGCGTTGAGTGCATGAATTGCCTCCTCATGGCGAGGGGTAATGCTGGTTAATATTGTGTCGCTGATTTGCTCCAAGCGCGTCCTCATACCAGCCGATTGGCGTTCTCATGCATCCTAGCAATGGCGCTGTCTTGCTGCGCTTTGGCGACGCATCAGGACCGTGGGTAAGGCCAACAGCATGTCCTGTCTCATGACAACTAAGGCCAGGCGAGTAGTAGCCCGCGCCTCGGATCCGCACGACGGTCTGATCACATTCGTATTTCGGTGACGGACTCGGGTCATCGCACCAAGTATAGCCATCGAAATCACTACCTACCGACCCCTCTTGGTACACGATGTCAGTCTCGCCCTTCCCGTGGAACCTGGGCGTAGAGTCATAATGAATTTGCAAATGTGTCGGCGAGTATTGATCACTTAACATATTCCTGACAATACTCTTATCGACCGATTCCAACTTCAACTTGCCGTGAGAGTCCATATAGTAGTAAACCTTGCTGTTATCTGTCTGACAGACAACACCGTGCCCGGCGCCACCCTTGCTGCAGGCAGGGTGATAGTTCGCGGTTGGCACCAAGTTATCCGTTGAACTCGCGAAGGCGATACCACCCGCCGACCCCACCGCCATGCTCATCGCTGCGAGGCTGCCCCAGATAGCCCGACTTCCCCATCTCCCCATGTCAAACACTTCCTGTGTGTTGGCTGAGTGTCGAACCTATGGGTGTTCGCAAGGCCTGTCAAGGACAACGGTGAACGCTCCGCGCGCGGGCGTCTCTACCTCATCGCATGGCCCCATTTCTGCGTCGCGATAGGTACCGACTCTGTTGTCCTGCCTGACTCAGCCAGATACCTGCGGCCATGCTGTCACTTGGTATCACCAGCAAACGCCGGAGGACATGTTGCGCTCGCCGCCGCTGGTAGTGCCGACTCGATCCAGGAGCGATACCTGGCCAGGTCGGTTCCTCGGAAGGCGGCAACGGGGCGGGTCCGGTTGGCAGGGACCACAACCAGGACTGGCCCACCTCGCCTCCACTGTGGCCTCAACCCGGCCCTCTTAGGGTCGATGTCCGAGACGATGATGCGCTCTGGGCCGGTTGATGGTCGTATCCAATTACTCACTCGCAGGGAGATTCTGACTCGACCCGAGCGGGGATGCATGATGTCTGTGACCTCACCGATCGCGATCGTCTGGGAACAAGCGATCCACTCGGCAAGGGACTGACCGCGCTCTCCGGCGGCGGAACCCGGCGTCGTATGCTCTGTCGTGCCTGCCGCCGTCACGGGTTCCGGAATCGCACCCCCACCACCGACGACCATCCATACCGATGCTCCGGCGACCATCATCGCCCCTGCAGCGGCCACGGCAAGAATCAGACGTCGGTGTTGCCTTCTGGACCTATTCGGGGTCTCGGCTGGCGTAGCGGACCTTTCGCGTGCCTGATCGGCGGACGCCTGTGCGATCTGAGCCAATGCCCTGCGCAGGTCTTGTTCCTCGCCCTTGTTGATACGCTCTGAGCCTTCCACGGCCTCATTCCTTCCATCGGTCGGGGGTGTGGCCCCAGCGTGGTCGCACGGCCTCGTCCGCATCTCTCTCTCGCGCGCCACTGGCACCACCCAGCACGTCGCGTAGGCGTGCTGTTGCGGCATGGATCCGGCTCTTGACCGTCCCGTGAGGCACGTCCAAACAGGCCGCGATTTCAGGAACCGTCAGATCTGCCCAGTACCGCAAGACCAGCGCCTGACGCTGCTTGTCCGGCAACGCCTGAAGGGCATCCGCGACCACAATCGCATTCAACCGCTCCTGCTCGAGATCTCCGCCTGAGGCGCCGCCGAGCGACCAGTACGAACGCAGATCCTCAGCCAGTCGACTGTAGAGTCGCCCGTCCCTGGCATTACGGCGATGCCAGTCAACGGCGACTCGGGAACTGACGACTGACAACCATGCCCTGCGACTGCGTATGGCATCCTGCCCGCTGTCGGCGCGATACTCCGACTCCAACATTTTGAGTCGAACTTGTTGGAGGCCGTCGTCAAGTTCTGTCCACGGAACGCCGCCGAGTGAGAGCGTCGCACGCACCAGGTCGACGTCATCGGCAGATTCGACGACGCCATGCTCGATGTCGCGGGGGGGGCTCACGGCGCCGCGCCCGTGATCGGGCAGGCCACGACTAGGCGACATGTTCTTCTCCCTTCCTGACTCATAGACGCAGAGGGGCAGCAGATCGTTCACGGCCAGAATGCCGCTACCGACGGCCGGCGTCAGCTCTGCGGGGACGAGGCCGCATAGCTGGCGCGCCACCTCAGCAAGCAGGTGCGACACGTAGCGTTCCGCGTCCTAGAGCTTCAAGACCTCGCCCTGGCGCTGCATGTCGGAGTTCGAACAGGGTGTCAATTTGCACGGCAGCCGCATCGTCGTGTCGGAGGGGGCGCGTACCATGCGGTTCACGCTCGAGTGTTCCACGGGTCCACCAGCTCGACACCGGTATGTGCGAAATCCTTCACATTGCGCGTCGCGCAGATCGCGCCGTGTGTCAGGCAGATCGCAGCGATCTACGCGTCGGCCGTGCTGATCGGTGCTCTCGCGTTCTCCCGCGCGACGAGTACGTCGGCAGAGCGGTCCGCTGCCAGGTCATCGAACGGCAGCACCGAACGGCTCCCCGGTAGGGCTCGAGCGCCGCCTCGATGCGCCTCGTCAGCTCCTCCTTGCGCCAGCCGTCCCGCGAGTCGCCGCGCGGCCCTGGTGAGGATCTCCCGGACCGACCGCATTCACTACTGCGGGAACATCTCAGCCCAGCAGGGCGCGCGCCGTCATGGCCTGCTGAACGGGCATGAGTAAGCGCTTGAACCTGTAACCGACGAACGCGCCGGGCAGCCTCCGACCATGCCGCAGCGATGTTGCGTCCACACCGACGAACAGGTATCGGAGATTCGAGAGAGCCGCATCGCGCGAGAGTACGTAGAGATCCGACAGGACCTCGCAGGGACGGTTGACCCTCGTCATCGCGTTGACGACGGGCAGCGCGTCCGTGGATGCCAACCTCGCGAGGACCGCGATGTCATGATGCCGGGCAACGATGAGATCAGCCCACTGCGCGAGGTATCCCGCGACATATTGATCAACCAGCTCGAAAAACTCCTCGAGCTCGGGACCACC
>CAYPQR010000354.1:0-3683 GCA_964412865.1 uncultured Intrasporangiaceae bacterium | reverse complement strand
CGGCGAGGTATTTCACGCCCAGACGGTTCTCGATCGCGAGCGCCAGCGTGCCGCCCTCGGCCAGCCTGTGGGCGATCTTGTCCAGGAAGCTCAGATAGGGGCTCCGGTCGGATGCGCCGCGGCCCACATACTCCAGTACGCCGATGACCACGACCACGTCGTAGGTGGGCAGTTCGGGTACGTCGTCGAGTTCGCCGACGAACACTTCGACGCCGTCCAGGTCACGGGTTCGGGCTCGGGCGGCGGCCGCACGTGTCGCTACAGGCTCCAGCGCGTCGACGACTGCGCACCGCTCACCGAGATAGCGTGTGATGGCACCGCATCCCGCGCCGATCTCCAGCACCCGCGCATCCGGCGAGAGGTCCAGGCAGCGAAGGATATTTGCGCGGCTCGGGTCCAGATGGTATTGCTGCGCCCATCCCTTTGCCGATGCTCGCAACTCGGCGCTGTCGGACCGGAGGTCCTTGGCATCGCGGAGGATCCGCAGCACGGCCTCTTCCGCACCATCTCGGTAGGTCACGGACGTCTCGTGGTGCAGGAGCCGGCAGCCGGTCTCGTCGAGCGTGCCCAGTGTGCGGAGGGGAGTGGTGGAAGTCTCCCGACCGCTGCTCCCCACGGTCGGCTGGGCGTTGTCCACGCGTGATCTCCGATCGTTCCAGGCCGTGTGACGTCACATCGTACGACATTGTGCCGTTGCGAATCACCGGTCGGCGGTGACGAACGCCGCCAGGTCCTCGCTCTGCTGCAGCCGACTGGGCTCGTGCACGTAGGTCATGTGGCCCGACTCGTAGTAGGCACGCTCGATGCGGTCGCGCAGCTCCTGCGGCAGGTGCAGGTGTGCGAGCGCGTCCTCGGCCGCGAAATACGGTGTGGCGCCGTCGTAGTAGCCGAAGGCGACGTGCACGCGCAGGTGCGGGTTCTGCCGCATGGCGCGCTCGAGCTTGTCGAGCACGTAGATCGGCTTGCCCTCGAACTCCTTGTAGCTCCACTTCTGGAAGGCGGTGGGGCTCATCACGTCGTAGGGCAGCGGATTGCGATAGCCGAGCTCCGAGCGCACGTAGTGGTTGTATGCCGTGGCGTAGGGGCCGGTGAGCGCGTCCATCGAGGGGTCGGCGTCCATGTGCTCGGCAATCCCCGATGCCGCGGCGCCGGTGAAGCGTGAGTCGATTCGGCCGACCGTGAGTCCTTTATCGCGCAAAAGCTCTGTGTAATAACGGAAGTGCTCGATGCGCAGGTCGGCGAGATCAACGTAGCGCTCGGAGAGGCCGGTCAGCCGCGCGACGGTGGAAACCGCCTCGGCTCGTTCGTCCGAGCTGAGGCGGTCGCCCTGGGAGAGCACCCACGGGTAGTCGCGTGCCGCATACGCCTCGGCCTCGGCGATCACTTCGCGCAGCTCGCGCCCGGGATGCTTGCCGTGGTAGTGGGCGACGGCCGCATAGTGCGGCAGATAGAGAGCATGCGCCCGATCGTTGCGGTGCACCTCGAAGTCGAGGGTGCCGAAGTCGAGCACGCTCGAGATCAGCATCAGGCCGTTGAGATACATGCCGTGGCGTGACTGCAGATGCTCGGCGAGACCGACCGCGCGCGTCGTGCCGTATGACTCGCCGGCGATGAATTTCGGTGAGCCCCAACGGTCGTGCTCACTGGTCCAGTGACGGATCACCTCGCCGACCGAGTCGATGTCGCCCTTGAAGCCCAGGTGCGGGTCGGGCTTCTCGCCCTCGGCCGCCCTCGAATACCCGGTCGCCACGGGGTCGATGAGCACCAGGTCGCTCACCCGCAGCAGGGTCTGGGGGTTGTCGACCACGTCGTATGGCGGGGGAGTGAGGTGCCCGACGTCTCCCATGTCGACGCGGCGCGGGCCGAGCAGGCCGAGATGCACATAGCAACTGGCCGATCCGGGGCCGCCGTTGAAGGCGAATGTGACCGGACGGTGCCGCGATTCGGCGCCATCGAGGGTGTAGGCCGTGATCCCGACTTCGGCCTTGCCGCGGCGTCCGCGATACACGCCGTCCTCATAGACCTCCTCGTGCAGCACCATCCGGCCCGTGGTCGCGGTGTAGTGCAGCGTGCCTTCGGCCGTCGACAGGGTGTGCTGGGTCGTCACCAGGTCGTCGGTCGGTGGCGCGGGGCGCGTGGTCTCGGCGGGGTCCTTCGACTCGCCGCTCTCCTGCGTCTGGCTACCGGGCGTGTTCGGGTCTGCTATGTCGTGGCTCACAGTGCCCGAGCCTAATCCTCGTGCGCTCGTGCGTCGCCGAGGCCGTGCCAGTCGTTGTCAAATGCGGACCTCGGTCGGGATGGCCCGGGTTGGATCGGAGCAACACGTTGTGGTCAGTCGATGAGCTCGAGCATGGGTGCGAGATGCTGATTCGTCCATTGGCGCATCCGCGACCGACGTGTGTTTTCCAGCCGGAGATGCGAGGTAGCTCGCGACATGAGGCTCAACCAGGTGAGAGTTGTCAGGAACGGCAGCGAGAGGTGCGAGTTGGGGAGACATACCTGGAGCGTCGCCAATTCCTCCGACAAGGCTTCCGGGGCCGTACATGCCGCACGCGCGGCCGGTGTGTGGCCCGACGCGCTGCTCAGGATGTGCCACCGGAGGAGGTCACAGTCGGGCAGTCCTCGGCGGCTCGCAAGCTCCCAGTCGACGATGCCGGTCAGACAGGTGCCGTCATCGGTGTCCTCCACCAGGACATTGGCGGGGGAGAAGTCACCGTGGACGAGACTCGTTGTGATCGGTCTGCCCAGCAGCGCAGTGCCGAGACGCCGCCCGAGCTTGCGGAGTGCCTCCTGCATGTCGTGATCGTCGGCGATCTCGACGAGGTCCGCGACAGGATGCTCCACCCACTGCCGGATGAAGCTTGCGTCAGCGGTGTCGTCGACAGCGGTTGCGTCATGCACCCGACGAATGCCTGCCATCGCGGCTCGCGCGTGCGCTGGGTCGGGGGCGATGATCCTGACCGTGTGTCCACTGAGCATCGTCTCGAGCGTCACCATGCGCATGTCCACTTCAGTGGTGCCGAGGATGCGTGGGATGAGGTCGCGGGTGTCTTTGTCGACTTGTGAGCGCACCCATTCGATCGTGGTGGCATGGCACTTCAGATCGGAGGAGGCGACACCTGGTTCGGCGATCTTGAGGACAGCGGGGTGGCCATCCTTCGTGACCCCGAACACATTGGTGAAGTTGCGGACGACGAAACGTTGTGGAACGCACTCCGGATCGATCCCCAACTCTGCGCGGGCGCGCGGTAGCCGCCTGTCGGAGCCCCACCGGCGTAGCCGCCGTCGCACGCGTGCGGGAGACAGTCTGCGAGGCGACAGCCGTCCGCGTAGAGTCACGCGTGCGATGCTAGAACTCGGATCGGTCCGAAGCGAACAACCCCGGGACACCCTCGGTGTTTCAGAGCGCACCGCCGAACCATCGACGGCGCCGGCGGGCGTCGGATCGGACTACCGGGTGGCCGCACGCTCCAGGTGGTGGTCGGCGAGGCGTTCGAGCAATGGGACGGCTCGCCGCAATGCGTCGCAGTCGTCCTCACCCAACGTCGTGATGGCCTCGCAGAGCCAGGTGGTGCTCTCGCTGCGGGCATCATCCAGGGCCTGGCGGCCGTGCTCGGTCAGTGCCAGACGGCAGGCCCGGCCGTCGTCGGGGTCGGCGGTGCGGGTGACCCAGTCACCCTCCT
>CAYPQR010000353.1:0-3686 GCA_964412865.1 uncultured Intrasporangiaceae bacterium | reverse complement strand
TGACGTGGATGTCGCCGGCGGCCACCTGGACCGGGGATGCGGGGTATGTGCTCACGTGCACCACGATCCCAGAGCGCGCCGAGTTGGTGAAGAAGCCCGATCGGGATGACGACCTCCACCCCTGACCTTGGAGCACGCATCCATAGGCCTGTCTTGGCGCAGGCCGCGGAACGGCTGCACCTCAGCGAGTCGCGGTCCAACTTCTTGTTTCTGACTGACAGATCGGATGAGCCGCAGCCCCGGACAGGATGGGGTCTGCCCACGTATCGAGTACCTCGCTGACGCTGGGCGGCGTGTTCCCTTCAAGGTGCTGGCTCCGCCGCGAGCTACCCCACTTGTCACGTGCGAGGCTCGGCATCGCCGCGACCAGTGGGCCCAGGCGCTCGACTTCGAAGGCTCAATCCACTGGCTCACCCGCAGCGATCCGCCGAATCTCAGGGGTGTCCTTCCCATACCCCATCTTGGTGCGGCGAAGCAACGCCTGCGCCGCAAGCACCTGGGCCCGCGTCGGAGTCTTCCGTTCCGTCCGGCCTTCTTGGGGCTCGCTGGTGCCCTCCGGCTCCATCGACTCGCACCACCTCCCCCTTTGAGTTTACCGGCGAGCCACTCAGTTGGCACCCGCGACGACTGCGCTCATCACGTCGTCGACGAGGCCTTGATCTTCCGGCTGCAAGAGTTCTGACTGGCCGAGTGCGTCGAGGGCGGCGACGCCTACTTCCGATAACCACTGGACCGATACTCGCGGATCCGGTGTTCCCGAGACGCGTGTCGGTGCCCACTGATAGAACCTTGATCATCACCTGGGAGGGCGGGGCCGGTGTTGGCCCCGGATGGGAAGGGGCGTCATGGCAGTCATCACCGCCGACACTGCGCGGCCACGCGACGAGCAGCGCGGCAGCGGATCGCCAACCGACGACCCGGGCTTGTTTGCCTGGCAGCGCGAGGCACTGGCGGCGTGGCAGGCGAACGACCGCATCGGTGTGGTGCAAGCAGTCACTGGCGCCGGCAAGACTCGGGTCGGCCTCGCCGCAATCGCACAGGCCCGCGAGACCGGGCGGCGCTGCGTCGTCATCGTCCCGACCCGCGAACTGGTGCGGCAATGGGTCCGTCAGGTCCAGAGGACGTTCCCCCGCGACTGGGTGGTCGACGACGCGCGGCGACCGGGCTGGACCATCGCGGTCACCACCGTCCACAAGCTCAAGGACACTCCGGCGCTCGCACCGGGTGAGCACGGGCTCCTGGTCGCCGACGAGTGCCACCGGTATGGCGCCGAGACATTCGCCCTCGCACTGCGCGACGAGTTCGACTGGCGGATAGGGCTGTCTGCGACATTCGAACGCGACGATTCCAGCTACGAACAGATCCTGCTGCCCTATTTCCACGGCATCTGCTACGACCTCGGCTACGGCCGGGCACGGGCCGACAACGTCATCGCGCCCTTCCGGTTCGCGTTCGCGAGCGTGCCGTTCAAGGATCACGAGCGCACCGAATACGAACACTGGAGCCAGACATGCCGCGACACGCTGCTGCGCCTGCAGCTCGATCACCAGGTGCCGTTCGAACCGTTCGCCGAGATCATGCCAGCGGTCAAGCGGATCGCCGACAGCGACCGCCACCCTGGAAAATTCCTCGCCAAGAGATATCAACTGGCATTCAGCCGCCGACACAGGATCCTGGCCGATACTCGCGCGAAACAGCTCGCCCTGGTCGGTATGGCCGACGCCGTGCGCAAATCCAACGGCACCATTGTGTTCACTCAGACCCAGGCATCGGCGACCCAGGCCGCACAGCTGCTCACCGGTCAGGGATGCCCGAGCTCATCGATTCACTCCGGACTCGACGACGAGGAGCGTGTCGTCGAGCTGCAGCGCTTCAAGGACAAGCAGACCAAGGCGATCTCCGCGCCGCGGATCCTCGACGAGGGCGTCGATGTGCCGGCCGCCGACCTCGGTGTGGTGATGGCGTCCAACCGAAGCCGGCGCCAGATGGTGCAGCGACTCGGCCGGGTGCTCCGCCGCAAGGAGGGCGGCGCTCCCGGCAGATTCGTCGTCTTCTACGTCGCCGACACGGTCGAGGATCCATTCTCGGCGCGTGGCTTGCCCGCGTTCTACGGCGAATGCCTGCCGCATGCCGAGGCGGTCGGCCGATTCAACCTCGACGTGTTCGGCATCGACGATCTGCTGGAATTTCTCGCTGCCCCTCACACCGAGGCGGAGCCGATCACCTCCGCCGAAGCCGTCGACCAGCCGCGGCCGGTGCCCGAATCGAGACGCCCGGTGCCGCGTCCACCACGCACGCCAACCGCGATCCCTCGCCCGGTGCTACGCCCACCACAGGCGACGCCCCCGACACCTCGCCCGGTGCCCCGTCCACCACGCACGCCGCTGCGTCCGGTGCCGTGTCCACCAAACCCTGCCGTCGCCGGCGCGACTCCCGCCGCATCGGACGCAGGCCGGGTGGGCAACACGGCACGCCCACACCGCACGGGCGGGAACCCGCAGGATCCGCATGGCAACCCGGGCGACACCCGCCACGAACTGATCGCCCGCGACGATCTCGACGACGACCTTCCGGAGCCGGTGCTCGCCGGGCCCGACCCGAGTCAGGACCCGATGCGGTCCTACCGGCAACAGGTCGGCCGGCATGACCTGCTGTCGGCCGAGGACGAGGTGCGGCTCGCCCAGCTCGTCGAGGCCGGACTCTTTGCGCAGGAACGTCTCGACGACCACCGCTTCCCAGACCGCCGCACCGGGCGCGCGCTGCGGACCGTCGCCGCCGAGGGCCGCCGCGCCCACGAGCGGATGATCTGCGCCAACCTGCGACTCGTCGTGCACAACGCGAAGGCCCACCAGGGCCGTGGGCTGCCGCTCGACGACCTCGTGCAGGCCGGCAACCTCGGCCTGATGCGTGCCGTGGAGAAGTTCGACTACCGACTGGGCAACAAGTTTTCGACGTATGCGACGTGGTGGATCAGGCAAGCGATCACCAGAGCGATCGACGATCAGTCACGCACCATTCGCGTGCCCGTGCACGTCGCCGAAAAGGCACGGCAGATCGACCGCGAGCGCAGGCTGCTCGGACTCACCTGGGACGAGATCGTGCGCCGCGGTGCCGCCTGCGTCCTCGATCTCGACGTCACACAGGGCGATCTGGAGCGCGCTCGGGAGGCATCGCTGCCGACGGTCAGCATCGAAACCGTCCTCGAGGATGTCGACGACGACTTCATCGACGACGAGCAGGACGTGCTGGATCAGCACCTGACCGCGCTGAGCCGTCACCAGCTTGTGCACGAGCTGCTCGCGGAGCTGGAGTTCGTCGGCGAACGCCATGCGGAGGTGCTGCGCCACCGCTTCGGGTTCGTGACCGGCCGACCCGAGACGCTGGAGGCGGTCGGCGACATCTACGGCGTCACTCGCGAGCGCATCCGCCAGATCGAAAAGGTCGCCGTCACCCACCTGCGGTGGCTGATCGGACTGGAGGAGGAGACCTCACTGGCGAAGCTGCCGAACGGTCATCTCACCCTCCGCCTGGTGCGTGAAACGCTTGGCGGCTGACACCGGGGACGCGTCCACAATGCGACACGTCAGAGCGCACATTCCTGGTAGCCGGGCCCGGCACCCCGTAAAGATCTGACAGGCGGCTCGGGGTCGGTGCGCGGTGCCGTAGCCTGACGTGATACCGAAGAA
>CAYPQR010000352.1:0-3693 GCA_964412865.1 uncultured Intrasporangiaceae bacterium | reverse complement strand
CCCGCCCTTGTCGACGCCGCGGGCCGGCAGCGGGTCGATCGCGTCACATATGACGTGCTCTGCCCGACCTTGCGGAGGTTGCGCCGTCGGCAGCGGGTAGATCGCGTCGGATATGCCGCGCTTTGCCCGCTCTTGCGGCGAGCTGAACCATACGGCCGGGACGCATGGCCTACTCCAATGGCCGCTGGGCGTCGATGAGGTGCCTGGTGGAGTGCGCGACGAATGGGTGTCCACACCGCATACGACGGTCGAGCTCGCGAAGCTTGTCCTCATATGTGGTGGCGGTGAAGCCTGGAACCCACCACACGCATTTGCGCAGGATCCAGACGATCGCGCCGACGTCGTAGAACTCCATCCGGCACCGCGCCCGTTCCAGACGTCGAACGCGTAGTCCGGCCTGCTCGGCTGCCGCAACCTCCCGGCCCGGGTCACGACCTTTGCGTTCCTTGGGCAGGGGGCCGAGGAAGTACTCGATCAGTTCGAAGGCCGACGCCGGACCGACGTGCTGCGCGACGTAGTGACCTCCTGGAGCGAGCACTCGAGCGATTTCCCTCCATGGCGGAGCGACCGGGTGGCGCGCGGTCACCAGGTCGAACGATCCGTCCGGAAACGGCAGCGGGCCATCGGCTGCTGTCTCGACGATGCGCACCCCGCGCGGGCCGAGCAATTCGCGGGCGCGTGCTGCATTTGGCGGCCACCCCTCAGTTACCACCATCGTGGGCGGCAGGGTGTGGGCCTCGCTGATGACCTCACCTCCGCCGGTGTCGATGTCCAGCGCGGATCGCACCCGGCCGAGTCGCTCGGCGATCAGCCCGGCGTAGCCCCACGGCGGCCGTTCCTCGCTGGCCCGGCCCTCGAGCCAGGCAAAACCCCAACCGTCGACGTCCGCTGCCTCGGCCTCGGCAACCAACTCCTCGAACGACCTCACGGGCGCATCCTGCCACCAGCAGAGCATCGCTTCCGAGTCAATTCTGGCTCGCTGGTGGCCGATCGGTATGCGGAAGCGTGCCGTAAGACGATCAGCTTGCGGACGCTTCAACTCCGCCCACGGCCACTCCCAGCCACCAGTTGCCTCCCAGCTGTACGCTGTTGTGCGGCTTTGCTGCTTTACCGCTTAGCGGCGTATACTGGGTTTATGACCCCACCGACGACGCACCGCTACCTCGGCATCCAGGGCCGCGGCACGATCGCGCTGCCCGCCGACGTTCGTCGCCGGCTGCATCTTGACCAGCCGGGCGCCCAACTGGAGATGACCGAGCGCGCCGACGGCGTCCTGGAGTTGCGGGCCGCCCTGCCCGTGCCGGCCGATCAGCACTGGTTCTGGGCTGATCGGTGGCAGGAGCGTGAGCGCGAGGTCGACGAGCACGTCGCTGCCGGCCGCGTGGCAGTTCACGAGTCGACCGATGACTTTCTGAGCCATCTCGACGAGCTCGACGGCGAGTGAAGTTCGAGACCACCCCGGCGTTCGACGGCGACTACCGGCGACTCAAGCGGGAACACGCTGTCGCATTCAAGACCGTCGTCAAAGAGAAATTCGCGCCGGCGTGTGATGCCCACGCCAAGGATCCGGCCGCGCCGTGGCCTGCCTCGTTACGCATCAAGCCTGTCCGGTCGGCCCCGGGCATCCTGGAAATGACCTGGTCGTTCGCCAGCCCAGACGGACGCGCAACCTTCGAGCTGGTCACCATCAAGGGGGAGTTGCGCTGCCGATGGCGCCGAGTAGGTGACCACGATGTCTTCAAGAAGCCGTAGATCTGGCCGCATGCCACATGACGATCGTCAATCGGGGCGTCACGATCGGGGGAGGAACGCGTGGAGATCAGCCGCTGCGAGTGTCTGTTCCGCGCCGTACGCGGTGAAGGTCGTGATGGGCTCGAAACCCAGGCGGGTGGCCAGCTCGAGGGATCGCTCGTTGGCTGTCTGAGTCACGATCAGCACCGGCTGGTCGGGCAGCGCAGCGGCTGCTGTCTGCAGGGCGGCCGTCGCTGCTTCCAGTGCGAATCCGTGCCCCCAGCGGTCCGGACGGAGTAGGTAGCTCAATTCCAGCTCGCCACCTTCTGCGATGACGTGACCGGCAAGGTCGCCCGATCGTCGGTCGAGCACGACGGTCCCGATCAGATCGTCCGTTGTCCTGGCGGCGACGACGCAGGCACCCGGCGTACCCGCGAGTGCGGTGATGCCGCCGGAGAGAAGATACCGTTCGACCTCGTGTCGAGTCCGCGGACCACCCAGGTGGGCACGTACCAGCGGATTGATCTGAAGATCGACAAGACCCTCGATGTCGGTGGCACGGGCCGGTCGTAACCGGAGTCGGTCAGTGGTGACCTCTATGGTGGGCACCACAACTTCAGTGTTCATGGCTGTCAAGGGTCCCACGGCGCCCGGGGGCGTTCCGATTGCGGGATCGCTCTTCGAGCACATCGTCGAGTTCTACCTGTTTGCCTGTCGACGATTGCTGGTCCGGGGATGGTCATGCCCCGGGCAGGGTGGTCAACTGCGACCAGAGCGTGGACCACTCCCGCACCCACCACCAGCGCCTCATCCGGCCCGACATGGACCGTGTCATCCTCGGCGCGCACATCGATCGATCCCTCCAGCACGACGTATGCCTCGTCGCTGGACTCGTGAAGATGCGGGCCAGGCACACCGGCACGACATTCCGGCCGCCGACCCGCCACGGTGCGGTTGCCCCGTCGCACGCCTTGCGGAAGGGTGGACCAACCGTCGAAACACGACCAGTCGTGGTGGGCTCGGCGCGGAACGGCGCGGGCGGTCATCTCACAACACAGAACTCGTTGCCGGCAGGGTCGGCCAGGCCCTCGCCGTCTGCGCAACCGGCTGGGACACGCTCAGCTCCGAGTGACAATAGACGTTCGACCTCGTCGTGGCTGCTCGACCCGTTGGACGGCGTCAGGTCGAAGTGGAGCCGGTTGCGCCCGAGCTTGCGCCGCACGGGCTCCCCGCCCCAGGTCAGCTTGGGTCCGCCGGTGGGTGACTGGATGGCGGTCTCACCATCTTGGTCCCAGACCAGATCCCACTCGAGGACGTCGCGCCAGAAGTAGCCGACGCGCGCCAGGCCGTCGCCGGCCAACGAGCTGAAGAATGGGCAGCCGGCCAGAAAGGTGCCGCCGGGCTCGAGCACGCACAGCTCGTTGCCGTCGGGATCCGCGAGAACGACGTGCTCGGCGTCGTCTCCCTGGCCGACGTCGAGGTGCCGCGCCCCCAGCTCGAGCGCTCGTTCCACGGCACCCGCCTGCTCGTCGAGCGAGGTTGGTTTCAGGTCGGGGTGCATCTGGTTCGGCCCCCACTTCGCGTCTGCCAGGGGCACGAACCGGATACTGAACCCCACCTCAGGATGTGGCGTCAGCGCCGGTGCATCGCGTTCGGTGGTGACGAGCTGGCCGAGTAGTCCACCCCAGAACCGCGCAAGACGTTGCGGGCTGGGGGTGCCGAACGTCAAAGCGGTCAACTCGCAAGTCACGTCTGCAATCCTCCGCCCCGCTCGCGTCCCTGGGCAACCGAATTCACGGCACGTCATTGGGAGACGAAGTGCCAACTCGAGACCTGGCGCCAGATCGGCGGCGAGTCAACGGCGATCGTCGCGCAGAGCGTGACCGCATGACGATCCGCATACGGCCAGGCGAGATCGCACTTTCTGTCCTCATCCGGCCGCGAGATCGCACTTCCGGGGCT
>CAYPQR010000351.1:0-3698 GCA_964412865.1 uncultured Intrasporangiaceae bacterium | reverse complement strand
GGCAGCGTGGCGTGCAGGCGCCGGGGGGTGGTGCCGTCGCCAGGCAGGTCGCCCAGAGAAATGATCCGCTGCCGTGCCTGCGAGTCGATCACGACGGCCCGCAGCTCGACCGGTTGCGGGAGGCGGATCGCGGACGCTTCGACGGACATGCCGGAGCCGTGCAGCCGGATGGGGTGCTTCTCCGGGTGCAGCCGGTGGATCACGCTGCGTCGGGCATCGATGCCGGGAAACTGGGCGATGCGGGCGAATGCCGCGGGGTCGGCGGCCACGGTCGTGCTGCCCTGCTCGCCGGGTGGCGTCACCATCACCACGGTCGTGGCGTCCCCACCCGGGGCGGCCCGTCGCACGGCAGCCTGCACGGCGCCGACGTCGCTGCTGTCGATCGTGCTGACCGCGGGCGCACCCGTCTCGGCCTCTGCACGGGCGGTCCGGTTGCGGCTGCCGACGACGAGGGCATCGGCGGCGAAGACGAGCAGGGCCGTGGCGACCGTGACCGTCGCGACGATCTGGCGGGTGCTCGGGCGGCGTGTCGCCTGCAGCATCGCGAGAGCAGGAGCGAGCCGGCCCCGGCGCAGCAGGAGCCGGCCCAGCGCTCCGCCGGCCGGCTGGATGACGTGCGCCAGGACCACGCCGCAGGCCAGAGCGAGGGCGGTCGGAGCGACCATACCCAGTGTGCCCGTGAGGGATCCGGCCGCCGAGCCCGCGAAGCACGCCGCACCGAGCGCTGCGAGGAGCAGGTCGCCCGCCCGCATTCTCCACTCGCTGCGGCGAGGAGGCACCCGTCGCAACAGAAGGGCAGGGTCGGTCCGTGCGGTGGTATACGCCTTGACCCAGAGCAACAGCGCCAGCGCCGCGGCGGCGATGACCGCCGTGATGACGACGGGCGACCGCACCTCGAAGGGGGTCGTGGCGGCAAGCCACGCGTGTGTCGCGACCCAGACGGCGAACCCGGCTGCCACGATGCCCATCACCACACCGGCGGCGAGCGGCACACCGATGTCCCGGAGCAGCATCCGGCATGTGGCCGCGCGACTGTTGCCCCGCAGGCGGGCGAGCGCCACCTCCGGACGCCGGCTCTCGGCCGCGGCGCCGAGCACGAGCCAGAGAGCCAGGGTGGCCAGCAGCGCCAGCTGCACCATGAAGAGCGGCACAAGAGTGTTCGCCTGGTGTCGCGCGTGAACCGCGCGCTCGGCGAGATCTCCGACACCGGATGTCACGATTGCGCCCGGTTGGACCCGATCCCCGAAGTCCGGAGTGAAATTGGTCGGCACCGGGTTGAGGGCGAACGTCGAGAGCACCGGGGCGATGCGCAGCAGTTGATCGATGCCCACACGGTCGACACGCATCGGCAGGTCGGCCTCGTTGACGACGCCCATCCAGGACGTGCCGGGGCCGGTATGGCCCTTCCAGGCGCGGATGCCGGCGAAGGTCGATCGAGGAGTCAGCCACCAGTCGTGGCGGCTTGCCCCTCCACCACCGGGCGACCTCGGCAACGGCGCCTCCGTGCCGGAGTTCCCCGTCGGACTGTAGCCGAACCAGTAGCCACCTGCGATGGGCTTGTAGATCCCGACGACGCGGAGCGTGCGATGAGGAGCAGCGGACGCGTCGACGGACGAGAAGATCTCGGCGACCGGAATGTCCGATCCGACGCGCCAGCCGAAGTTGTGCGCGTCCCTGGTGCTGATGGCGATGGCATTCTTTGACCCCGGGCAGGTGCCGGATGTCAGCCTGATGTGGTGGCACATATTCGAGCGCGAGACCAGCGGCCCGATACGAGTGCCGGTCCGGACCGGTCGTGTTGCGACCCGCACGGTCGAACTACGCACGGCGGGCCCGAAATATGGGCTCAGCGAGTCGGGGACGGAATGCGCCAGCCTGGCCGATGAGACCGGCTGTGCGTCGCGTTGCTCGGGGGTCTGGGACTGCACTCGGATGCCGGTGACGTCAACGGTCGCGTGTGAGAGTTCGCTTGCGACCCACGCCTGTTGCAGCGCGCGGTCATACCACGGGCCGAACACCGCACTGCCGATGACCAGCGCGGTGAGCAGCGCAATGACGACACCTTGCACCCACCGATACCTGACTGCTTGCACCACCTGGCTCCCTTCGGGGGGCCACAATGCCACGAAGTCGGCGTCTGTTCAGGCTATTCGTACATCCCGCTGTCACGCATCGCCGGCGGCGTCGCGCTGCTGTGCCCGCAGCGCACGCTCGATGCCGTCACGATTCTCGGCGACGATGCGGGTGAGGCCGGACGGGGCGTCGGTGTTGGCCTCCAGCCATGCATTGGACGCGTCGAGCAACTCACGATTCACCAGGGCCGAGGGATAGCCGAACGTCGCGACGGTGGCCGCCACGGCATACGTCCGTGTCTGCCAGAGATCGCGCAGCATCACGTGGTATTGCGAGACATACGGCTCGAGCAGGGACGTGTCGTGCACCTGACCGAAACCGGCGGCGACCGCTCTCGCCATCTGTCCGGAGATGCCGGCCTCGCCGACCAGCCGCTCCCAGGCGGCGGCCTTCGCGTCGGCCGTGGGGTATGCCGCGCGGACGCGCGCCGCGCGCTCTTGTCCGGTCGCGGTGGGGTCGCGACGCAACTCGTCGTCGACCTCGGAATCGTCGAGTTTGCCTGCGGCGGCGAGCGATGCGAGCAGAGTCCACCGCATCTCCGAGTCGATGTCGAGGCCCGCCAGACGCGAGGTGCCTTCGAGGAGGCCACGCACATAGGTCGAGTCGTCGTCGCGATGTGCGAGCGAGGAGAACGCGTGGACGAGCTGCAACTGTGCGTCGCTGCCTGGGGCAGCCGCCATCAGCATGCTGCGCAGCGCCTTCGTCACATCGTCGAGGGTCGTTTCGCGGTGCTGCGGCGCGGTGTAGGCCGAGGCCGCCGTGCGCACCTGGGTGAGCCACATCTGGCGCACCGTCGACTCGGTCTCCTCGGGCAGTGCCGCCAGCGCGACGTGGATGAAGTCGCGGGCGCCCATCTGGCCATCACGGGTCATGTCCCACATGGCGCCCTGCACGAGCGCTCGTGCCAGCGAATCCTCCAGTGCCCGAGGCTTGTCGAGCACTGTCTGCAGGGAGCGGTCGTCGAGGCGGATCTTGGTGTAGGCGAGGTCGTGGTCGTTGACGAGCAGCAGATCGGGGGCGTCCTTGCCCACGAGAGCATCGACCGTGGTGACCGAGCCGTCGACGTCGACCTCGACGCTCTCCGACTCGCGCAGCACGCCGCCGCGCAGCGAATACAGCCCGATGGCGAGTCGGTGCGGGCGAAGGGTCGGGTGCCCCTCGGGCGCGGTCTGCTCGATGCTCGCCCGCGTGATCACGCCGTCGGAGTCGATGTCGATGACGGGGTGCAGGGTGCCGACCCCGGCCGTCTGCAGCCACGCCTTCGACCACGCCTTCAGGTCACGCCCGGAGGTGTGTTCCAGCTCGGTGAGCAGGTCGTCGAAGACGGTGTTTCCCCACTTGTGCTTGACGAAGTAGGACCGCAGGCCGGCGATGAATGCCTCGCGCCCGACATAGGCCACGAGTTGCTTGAGTACGGACGCACCCTTGGCGTAGGTGATGCCGTCGAAGTTGTTCTCGACATCGTCGACGGTGGGGATGTCGGCATAGACGGGGTGGGTGGAGGACAGCTGGTCCTGGTTGTAGGCCCACGTCTTCTCCTTGCTGGAGAAGGTGGTCCACGCGTC
>CAYPQR010000350.1:0-3701 GCA_964412865.1 uncultured Intrasporangiaceae bacterium | reverse complement strand
CCAATGCGTGGTCCGACGACGGCACGGTCTCGGTGCGCGGCATGTCGGTGAGCCCCGACGGCACGACGCTCGCCTACGCAGCAAGTGACGGCGGCTCCGACTGGGCGGCCTTCCACCTGATCGACATCGACTCCGCAGAGCCGGTCGCCGACGCCCCGATCAGCTCGAAGTTCAGCGCGCCCGCATGGCTGCCCGACAGCCGGTCATACCTCTACCTCCAGTGGGACCACACCGGCGAGGCACGCGGCACGTCATCGGAGATCAATGCCGCGTCGCGGCGGATGCTCCACCGCGTCGGCGCCGATACCGGCACCGACCGGCTCGTCTTCGAATGCCCCGACGACCCCGAGCTGCAGAATTGGGAGACCGTCTCCCACGACGGGCGGTTCGTGGTCCTGACCTTGACCCGCGGCACCAACCGCTCCGGCCGCATCTGGGTGTATCGCATCGGCGACGACGGCACGCTCGGTGAGCCGCGGCGGATCATCGACGTCGACGAGTCGATGTTCGACTTCGTGCGCAGCGAGGGTGATCAGCTGTATTTCCACACCGACGACGGTGCCGAGCGCGGCCGGGTGGTGCGGCTCGACCTCGGCGAGTTCGAGCGCACCGGCGAGGTGACCGTGCATACCGTGGTCGCGGAGTGTGACGACACGATCGACGAGGTCGTGGCGGCCGGGGATCATCTGCTGGTGGCGCGGCTGGTCGACGCGCAGACCGTCATCACGCGGTATGCCCTCGACGGCACCGACTGCGGCACGCTCGATCTGCCGCCCGGCGCCCTGCTGAACCTGCACGGGCAGGCCGACGCCCCGCATGCGTTCGTCGGTCTCAGCACCGTCGTGGACCCCTCGCGGATCTGGCACATCGACCCGGCGAGCGGGCACGTCGAGCCGTTGGACCTCGCCGACCCGGACGAGGGCGGCTTCAGCGCACCGCAGATCACCGTGACCCGCGCCCGCGCGACCAGCAAGGACGGGACGACGGTGCCCTACTTCCTGATCCGCCCCGCCCATGCTCCCGCGGGCCCGGCGCCGACGATCCTCTACGGCTACGGCGGCTTCGACATCCCGATGCAACCGGGTTACCGACCGGCGTGGCCCGCCTGGCTGGCGGCCGGGGGTTGCCTCGCGATCGCCAACCTGCGCGGCGGAGGCGAGTTCGGCACGAGCTGGTATGAGGACGGCAGGCTCGCGCGCAAGCAGCACGTCTTCGACGACTGCATCGCCGTTGCCGAGCACCTGATCGAGACCGGTGCGACCACGACACGGCAGCTTGCCGTGCACGGCGGCAGCAACGGCGGCCTGCTCGTCGGTGCCGTCCTCACGCAGCGACCGGATCTGTTCGCCGCCGCGATCCCCGCGGTGGGGGTGCTCGACCTGTTGCGCTTCCACAAGTTCACCATCGGCGCGTCATGGAAGTCGGACTATGGCGACCCCGACGACCCGACGGACTTCGAGGTGGCCCTCGCCTACTCGCCGCTGCACAACGTGCGCCCTGGCACGGCATACCCGCCGACGCTGGTGCTCACCGGCGATCACGACGACCGGGTGGTGCCGTTGCACAGCCACAAGTTCACGGCGACGCTGCAGCATGCTCAGGTAGGCGACGGGCCGGTGCTCACGCGCATCGAGACGCGCGCGGGGCACGGGATGGGCAAGCCGAAGGCCGTGATCGCCGCGGAGTGCGCCGACTGGCTGGCCTTCGCGGCCCATCACACGGGTCTCGAGGTGCCGGCCGATGCCGGGTGACGCGTAGCCTCCGACCGGCTACGGCTCGTCGCGCACGGCCACGACGTCGACCTCCACCGTGAGCCGCCGGGCGGCAAACCCGCGGCCCGCGGTGACGCCGTGCGCGAAGCGATCGACCAGCCCGACTGACGTGATGTGCAATTCCGGGCCGGCGGACGCGTCGATGGACGTGATGACGAGGTCGAGCGGCGCCTCGACGCCGTGCGCGGTGAGGGCTCCCTCGACCACGAGGCCGTCGTCCCGGTGCAGCAGTCGCGCCGCCTCGAAGACGATGTCGGGGTATGCGGCCACGTCGAGGTATCGCGCTGACCGCACGTCTCGGTCTCGTCGGGCGCTGCCCGTGTCGATGCTCGCCGCATCCAGCACGGCGTGCACGCCGATCTGGTCGTGCGTGATCTCCAGAGTGAGTTCGCGGGCCTGCACGCTGCCGGTGACGGCGCCCAGCCCGAAGAGGTGTCTGGTCCGGAGCCGGACACTGACGCGGCGCAGATCGGCTCGGTACCGGCCGGGCCGCAGCGACGTCAGGGCCTGCTGGTCGATGGTGGTGGGTTTCATCGGGATTCCTTCGGTTCGCGATGGGTCTTCGCCCACTCGACGAGACGGCCCGCGGGAATGTCAGCGCGCATACGCTGACCTTCGGATGGGCTGCCTCGTCGAACCAGTGAGCAGCGGACGATCAGGAGGTGCGAGAGGTGACCGGCACGCATCACGACGCGCAGCAGCCCGACGCCCTCGATCCGGATGAGCGCCGCCGCCTGCTGCACGTCGCATACCGGCTGTTGGGATCGGTGACCGAGGCGGAGGACGCCGTGCAGGAGGCGTATTCGCGCTGGCTCGCGCTTCCGGTGTCGAAGCGGGCTGCCGTCGACTCCCCGGGCGCCTGGCTGACCACCGTGACCAGCAGGATCTGCCTCGACGTGCGCAAGTCCGCGCGCAGCAGGCGTGAGCGGTATGTCGGGGAGTGGCTGCCCGAACCGGTGCCGGACGACTGGTCGGCGGGCGGGGGCACCGCCGTCGACCCGGCCGACCGGGTGACCATGGACGAGTCGGTGACGATGGCGTTCCTGGTCGTGCTCGAGGTGCTGACGCCGGCGGAGCGGGTCGCGTTCGTCCTGCACGACGTCTTCGGCTACCCGTTCACGCAGATTGCCGCGATCGTCGGCCGCACTCCGCACGCATGCCGGCAGCTGTCGTCGCGCGCCCGGGCGCGCATCCGCGACGCGGGCGCCGAGCTGCCGCGAAGGACGCAGCACTCCGACGTGGTCCACCGGTTCAAGCGGGCCTGGGACGATCACGACATCGAGGGCATCATCGAGGTGCTTGACCCTCGCGTCGTCGCGCGGGCGGACGGCGGCGGGGTCGTCGTGGCGCATCTGGAGCCGGTCGAGGGGGCGGCGGAGGTGGCTCGGGTGATGCTGTCGATCCGGGATGCCGTGCCGGACATGACGCTGCTCGAGCGCACGGTCAATGCCGGACCGGGCCTGGTCGCTCATACACGAGACGTCGTGGAAGCGGTGTTCGCCTTCGAGGTGTCGGCCGGTCGCATCAGCCGGATCTGGGCGGTGCGCAACCCCGACAAGCTGAGCCTGTGGACGACCGCGTGAGTGCGGCTGCCGTCTCGCGTGACGTGAGAGGACCCCTCACGCACCTGGAAGAGCTCTCCTACCCTTGCTGCATTCCTGCCCTGGGGGAGTTCGGAAAGGTACCACCGCGTGAGGGGTCTGGCACCACTGTAGATCACCGGCTCGCGTGCGAGGAATCGTGGCCCGTGTCGTCGTTGTCCGCGCTTCGCTCTCGTTTGTGCGCGGGAGCCGATTGGGCGGTTTGCCGGTTCGGGAGGTACGATCCTGCGCCGAGGAGGATTCGCATAGCGGCCTAGTGCGCACGATTGGAAATCGTGTTGGGGATGAAACCCCTCGCGGGTTCAAATCCCGCATCCTCCGCAAATGA
>CAYPQR010000349.1:0-3709 GCA_964412865.1 uncultured Intrasporangiaceae bacterium | reverse complement strand
TGGAGAAGGTCGTCGAGTCGGGCAAGCCGCTGCTGATCATCGCCGAGGACGTCGAGGCCGAGGCGCTGTCGACCCTGGTGGTCAACAAGATTCGCGGCACCTTCAACGTCGCGGCGGTCAAGGCTCCCGGCTTCGGTGACCGCCGTAAGGCGATGCTGCAGGACCTCGCCATCCTCACCGGCGGCCAGGTCGTCGCCGAGGAGGTCGGTCTCAAGCTCGACCAGGTCGGGCTCGAGGTGCTGGGCCAGGCGCGGCGCATCGTCGTGACCAAGGACAACACCACGGTGGTCGACGGCCAGGGCGACCAGGCGCTGGTCGACGGCCGCGTCAAGGAGCTCAAGGCCGAGATCGAGCGCACCGACTCCGACTGGGACCGCGAGAAGCTGCAGGAGCGCCTCGCCAAGCTGGCCGGCGGCGTCTGCGTCATCTCCGTCGGTGCCCACACCGAGGTGGAGCTGAAGGAGAAGAAGCACCGCATCGAGGACGCCATCTCGGCGACCCGCGCGGCCATCGACGAGGGCATCGTGGCCGGCGGCGGTTCGGCCGTGCTGCACGCCTCGGCCGCGCTGCAGGGTCTCGCACTCGAGGGTGACGAGGCGACCGGTGCCGCCATCATCGGCAAGGCGGCCGCCGAGCCGCTGCGCTGGATCGCCGAGAACGCCGGGCTCGAGGGCTACGTCGCGGTCTCCAAGGTGCGCGAGCTGGAGCCGGGCAACGGCCTCAACGCCGCCACCGGTGAATACGGCGACCTGGTCTCGGCCGGTGTCATCGACCCGGTCAAGGTCACCCGCTCGGCGCTGGTCAACGCCGCGTCGATCGCCTCGATGGTGCTGACCACCGAGACCCTCGTGGTCGACAAGACCGAGGACGCCGACGACGACGAGTAAGAATCGTCACATCGGCGTGTCCGTGAACGGACCGGAAACCGCCCCCGTCACCGTCGTGTCGGGGGCGGTTTCGCGCATCCACGACCGTCCGAGACGGGAGGTCGAAGGGGCGCCGATCGGGTGTTCGGCCGACAGGTCGAGTTTGACCACTGCGGGGGAGTGTCACCTACGGTGGGGCATGACGTCGTGGCGCTCGGTGCCGAAAGGGCATCGGTTCGTGGACCAACTGGCCGGTTCGCCGTACCATCGACGGGGTTTTGTGCAGCCAATGGTATGGAGGCTCGGGTGAGTATCGGCACATGGCGCGCCTCGGGCGAGCCCGATGATGCCGGCGATCAGCATTCGACACCTTTTGAGCAGGACGTAACGTTTTCGTCCTCTGCGGCGATGAACGGGTCAGACACGCAGGAATCGCTGCGTGACCTTGCGGTGTCGGCTCGCGCCGGCGACTCCGCAGCAACCGATCGACTCATGGCGGCCGTCCACCAACTGGCTGTGCGCTATACCCGCGCACGGCTCGGGCGTTATCCGGCCGCCGCGGACGCCGCGCACGACGCGGCACAGGAGGTGTGTGTGGCCGTGCTGACAGCACTTCCGCGCTACTCCGACCGCGGCGCGCCGTTCGAGGCCTTCGTCTATGGCATCGCGTCGCGCAAGGTCGCCGACGTGCAGCGTGGCGTCATGCGCCGCCCGGTGCCCACCGATGAGTTGCCCGAGGACATCGACCATTCTCCCGGACCCGAAGAGGTCGCGGTCGCCACCGACCCGGCGGGCGAGGTGTGGGCGCTGATGGACCGGCTGTCCGACCAGCACCGCGAGATCCTCACCCTGCGCATCGCCGTCGGCCTCTCCGCCGAGGAGACGGCCAGTGCACTCGACATGACCCCCGGCGCCGTGCGCGTCGCCCAGCATCGCGCATTGCGCAAGTTGCGCTCGTGGCACAAGAAGGATGCGAAGGGGGACCAGTGACTCCTCCCTCGATCCGTGACATCCAAGACGACAACGACCTGATCGACGCGCTCGGCGCGCGCAAGGGGACGGGCTCCTCCGGCGACCCCGTGGCGGGAATGCTGGCCGCGTGGGTCGACGAGATCGATCACCCGATCACTCGCAAGCCGGGCCGGTATGCGAGGGTTCGCCGCGGTGGTGCGCGCGTCGCGATGGCCTCGGTCGTCGTGGCCGGAGCCCTGTCGGTCAGCAGCGTCGCCGCCGCGGTCACCGGCACGCAGCTGCCGGTCTTCAGCCAGCTCGGCCACCTCACCAACAGCATCGTCGGTGGCGGCCACACGACGCATACGACCACTCCGGCCGGTGTGGTCGACGATGTGGCGGGCACGACGAACACCGGGACCGTGTCGGCGCCGGAGGACACGACCTCGTCGCCTTCGACCAGCGACAGCTCGTCGGCGACCGCGGTGCCACCGACCGTGACCGACCCCGACCGGCCCTCGAGCTCGTCCTCCGTGCGCATCCCGCCGCCGGTCGTCCACCCGCCGCACTCCACGAGGCCCGAGCGCAGCGATCCGGGCAGCGACACGAGTGACCCGTCGTCTCGCACCTCGACCAGCCAGTCGACGAGCGGCCCCACCTCCGGCCCGACCAGCACGAGTGGGCCGACGCAGCCCACCGAACCGGTGTCACCTCCGAGTTCGGGGCCGACGGACGGCCCGACGTCCACCCGCGCCCCGAGACCGTCTCGCCCGACGCAGCCGACGCCGACGCCGAGCGGGTCACACAAGACGGGGCACGGCACGGCGAGCCACTGGCCGTCGGCCGGCCTGAAGTCGGCACTGCCGCAGCGCCCGTGGACGTCGACGGCACCCGACAACGGCTCGTCGACGATGACGGGCAAGCCGCGCGGGCAGCAACTGACCGGCGGTGAGGAGGGCACCTCGTCACCGACTCCGAGTCTGCCCGTCGGCACGGGCTCTGCAGACAGCGACCGCTGATCGGGCGAGCCGAGCCCGGTTCGTATACTTTGGCAATGACCTCTGCGCAGTCCGCCGTGCCCACGTCGATCCCCGGCCATTTCGGTCAACTCGGCCTCACCTACGACGACGTCCTGCTGCTGCCGGGCGAGACCGACGTCATTCCGTCCGAGGTCGACACCACCTCACGTCTGACCCGCGAGATCTCCCTGCGGGTGCCGCTGATCTCGGCGGCGATGGACACCGTCACCGAGTCGCGTATGGCGATTGCGATGGCCCGTCAGGGCGGCATCGGGGTGCTGCACCGCAACCTGTCGATCGAGGATCAGGCCGACCAGGTCGACATGGTCAAACGGACCCAGACGGGCATCATCCCCAACCCGGTGACGATCGGCCCGGACGCCACGCTCGAGGAACTCGACGAGATCTGCGGGCGATACCGCGTGTCGGGGTTGCCGGTGGTGGACCCCGACAATCATCTGATCGGCATCATCACCAACCGTGACCTGCGCTTCACCCCTCTCGCCGAGTGGGCGACCACGAAGGTGAGCGAGATGATGACGCCGATGCCGCTGATCACCGGTGACGCCGGCATCAGCCGCGAGGACGCCACCGCGCTGCTGCGCAAACACAAGCGAGAGCGTCTGCCGCTGGTCGACGTGGACGGCAAGCTCGCCGGTCTGATCACCGTCAAGGACTTCGTCAAGTCCGAGCAGTTCCCGCACGCCTCGAAGGACGCCGACGGCCGGCTCCTGGTCGCCGCCGCGATCGGATACTTCGGCGATGCCTGGGAGCGCGCCACCACGCTGGTGGAGGCCGGGGTCGACGTGCTGGTGCCGGACGTCGCCAACGGCCACGCGCGGCTGATGCTCGACATGATCCGCAAGCTCAAGT
>CAYPQR010000348.1:0-3726 GCA_964412865.1 uncultured Intrasporangiaceae bacterium | reverse complement strand
CGATGAAGATGGAGCAGCCCATCACCGCTCACAAGGCCGGCACGATCACCGGCCTCACCGCGACGATCGGCGAGACCGTCACCTCCGGGGCCGTCCTCGCCGACATCAAGGACTGACGCACAGGCCCTTCACCGCGGCCGTGCCCGAGCCGGCGGCGAGCCCTGTCAGCACGATCGAGATGGTGCTGCGCAGATAGTGCTCACGGCTGTCCTCGGGCACGGTGAGAGCGCTCAGCGCGACACCCTCGAGACTTGCGACGACCGCCCTCGCCCGCAGCTGCGGCGCCGGGCGACCGCCACGCTCGACGACGGCGCCGACCACGTCGGCCAGGCGCTCGCGCCACCGGTTCGCGTCGTCGCGCAGGGACGGTGTGCGCACCGCCTCCAGGCCCAGTTCGCTCACCGTCACGATGAGTGCGGGGTGCCGCGACCAGCGCAGCAGCAGCGCCGTGGTCTGATCGATGACCGCATCGGGCTGCTCGGTGAGATCGGGCAGTCCGTCGGCCAGGGCCGCCACATCGCGCGCCAGGCGGTCGGTCACGTGCTCGGTGAGGGCCGTGAGGAGCGCGAGGCGTGTGCGGAACGACACCGAGCAGGTGCCCTCGGGCACACTCGCCTCGCGGTCGACGGCGCGATGCGTCAGGCCGCGCAGACCACTTCGGCCCACGACCTGGATCGCCGAGTCCAGCAGCAGCGTTCGACGCTCGACGGAGCCGGCGGGGCGGTCGGGAGCGGTCATCCCCGACGCCGTTCGACGACGCTCGGGGCGGGCCGGCTCGCCGCCGTCACCCCTGACCCGGCTCGTCGGTCCCTTCCGGCCGGGGGTCGCTCGGATCCCCGGCGGAGGCGTCGCCCCCGTCGTGCTCCGGTATGCCCAGCTTGTCACGGAGCATCTCGCGGCCCTTGTCGATCTTGTCGTCGTATTTGCCGCCGGTCTTGGACCGCACCGCATCCTCGGCCTTGTCGAGCGCGCCCTGGACCTGGTCCTTGTGGTCGTCGGCGAACCCCTTCGCCTTGTCCACGACGCCCTGCACCTGGCCCTTGTGGCCCTCGGCGAATTCCTTGGCCTTGTTGATCCATTCGTTGGAACCCATGGAGTGGTCTCCTTTGCCGTCGGTCACGTGATGTGAGCCTAACTCACCTGCCGATCACCGCAGAGTGATCGACCTCACCCCTGGCGGGGTGGCTTTCGGATTGCCCTGACGCTTCTACAGATGTAGTTTTGAATCGAGCACTACAGATGTAGAAAGGTTGGCTACTCATGAACATGATCAATGGAGTCTTCACCGGCACGATGATCATCACCGCGGTCGCCCTGGCGGCCCTGGTGGCCACGCTCGGCACGTGGACGACACAGTTCTTCGTGCGCAACCACCGCCGCCGCGTGTCCCACCACGAGCCGCTGGTGCGCTACTACCGCACGCTGGCCGCGCACGGCGCCGCTCACTGAATCGCGCACACCCGGCGCCGAGTCGCACGCGGCTCGGCGCCTCACCATGACGCACCAGCCTGCGCCAGCGCGGCCTCGAGCTGGAGCCGCTCGCCTTGGGGCAGTCCCTCATGCTGGGCGCCCGACGTGGGGATCTCGAGCTCCTCGCAGCACATGAGCAGCACGTCGTCGTAGGCGAGACTCACCGCAGTCATTCGGTGCACCTTTGCCGGCGCATTCGTCGACCGGACACGGTCCAGTTCCTGCCCGAGGCAGTGCAGATCGACCAGCAGTCGCTCGATCGGCGGATGGACCGGTCGTCGGTTCCGGCGCAGCACCCGGGGTCGCAACCGCAGCGGCCATCTGGCCGTGCCGACCCATAGCCGCCAGAGCCAGTCCAACAGCAAGAACGCCACCGCGGGCGACGCGCAGATCCCCGCATACAGCATGACCCGGACGCCCATGCCCACCCCCAGGTGGTGATTCGTCTGCCTCCAGAATGCCACGCGGCGTCGCGGCGGGAAAGGGAAAACCGGCGACGGCGACCCGTCGGGGCACCGGCTCGACAGGAACACGCTCCGGCTCATCGCTGCACGGCAGTGACGCCTCAGCGTCCGTCAAGGTGTGAGGCCGACAATCGGGCGTGGCCACCGATGGCCGGCTGGTGCTCTTCGGCCCTGAACACCTTGTCATGCTGGCGATCTTCGCCGCCGGGTGCGTCGTCGCCGTCGCGCTGGGCGGTCGAGTCCGACTCCGCCCACGCCTCCTGTCCGCGGTCTTCATCGTTCTCGGCGTCGGGATCTTCCTGTGCTGCCTGCCATTCGAGGTGAATGACCTGATCATCGGGCTGCATCACGCGCGCACGTCCCTGCCGCTGGAGCTGTGCGACTTCGCGTGGATCGCAGCCGGGCTCGCCCTGCTCACCCGTCACCCGCGGTGGTGTGCACTGACCTACTTCTGGGGCCTCACACTGTGCGTCCAGGCGGTCATCACGCCCGACCTCGGTCAGCTGTTCCCCGCGACGCAGTTCTTCGGATTCTGGCTGCGCCACCTCTGTCCGGTATGGGCCGCTGTCCTGCTGACCGCGGCCAGGATCGGACCCAGCTGGCGCGGCTATCGATTCACACTT
This sequence comes from uncultured Intrasporangiaceae bacterium, assembly GCA_964412865.1. Classification (GTDB taxonomy): domain Bacteria; phylum Actinomycetota; class Actinomycetes; order Actinomycetales; family Dermatophilaceae; genus Leekyejoonella. The sequence continues at coordinate 1,169 of CAYPQR010000348.1, read as the reverse complement.
GTGGTCACGGCCGTGTGGGCCGCGGTGGTCATGAGCCTGAACCTGTCGTTCGGCAGCAACTACGGCTATCTGAACGGCAAGCCCGCGGGTGGCTCGGTGCTGAACCTTCTGGGGCCGTGGCCCTGGTATGTCGTCGTCGAGGTCGTGCTGGCCGCCGGAGTGTGGGCACTGCTCACCTGGCCGTGGAACCGGCATCAGGAGCCGACACCCCGCGCACACGAGAGGATCCCGGTGCAATAGCGCAGGACGGAGGCACCGTCGATTTCAGACGTCGAGCGTATGCAGCCGGCGCGCCGCCTCCGCGATCGATCCGGTCATCGACGGATAGACCGAGAACGTCGTCGAGACCTGGTCGACGGTCAGCCGGTTCTGCACGGCGAGACCGATGGGATAGATCAGCTCCGACGCCTGCGGCGCGACGACGACGCCGCCGACCACCGTGTTGCTGCCGGGGCGCATGAACAGCTTGACGAAACCGTCCTTGATGTTGCGCATCTTGGCGCGCGGGTTCGTCGACAGCGGCAGCGTCACCACCTGTGCGTCGACCCGGCCGGCCTCGACGTCGGCCTGTGAATAGCCGACCGTCGCGATCTCGGGGTCGGTGAAGATGTTGGCGCAGACGCCGCGCAGATTGAGCGGCGTCACCGCGTCACCGAGCGCGTGGGCCATCGCGATCCGGCCCTGCATGGCGGCCACCGATGCGAGCGGGAGCACGCCGGTGCAGTCGCCCGCCGCGTAGATGCCAGTGCCTGAGGTGCGCGAGACCCGGTCGACCTCGATGTGCCCGGATTCCCGCAGCTCGACGCCCGCCTCCTCCAGGCCGAGACCGTAGGTCTGCGGGATCGAGCCGACCGCGAGCAGCACGTGACTGCCGGTGACGGTGCGCCCGTCCTCCAGCGTCACGACCACCTCGTCGCCCTGCCGCACGGCCGAGGCGGCGCGCGAGCGGTTGAGCACCTGCATACCCCGCCTGCGGAAGACGTTTTCGATGACGGTCGCGGCGTCGGCATCCTCTCCGGGCAGCACCCGGTCCCGGGACGACACCAGCGTCACGTCGCAGCCGAGCCCGAGGTAGGCGTGCGCGAGCTCGGCGCCCGTGACGCCCGACCCGACGACGATCAGCTTCTTCGGCAGTTCGGTGAGGTCGTAGATGTGCTGCCAGGTGAGGA
>CAYPQR010000347.1:0-3738 GCA_964412865.1 uncultured Intrasporangiaceae bacterium | reverse complement strand
CGCCACCACCCGTCGAGGAGACCAGCACCGGCGACGACTGGGACGCGCCGCCACCACCTGTCGAGGAGACCAGCACCGGCGACGACTGGGATGCGCCGCCACCACCTGTCGAGGAGACCAGCACCGGCGACGACTGGGACGCGCCGCCACCACCTGTCGAGGAGACCAGCACCGGCGACGACTGGGATGCGCCGCCACCGGCCCTGGACGACACCACCACGACCGAGGAAACCGGTTCCGGCGACGACTGGGACGCGCCGCCACCACCTCTGGACGACACCGGCGACAAGGACGACGGGGCAGCTCCGGCACCGAAGAAGAAGCCCTCGTCGAACGGCGGGGACGACTGGGACACGCCGCCACTTCCCTTGGACGGAATCTAGCCTTCGCCTCTCATATCCCACACTGGCGGCGCAATACCTGATAGGAACAAAAGAACGCCGATCTCGGGAGGCCGTCCGCCGTGTGGGATTTCATCGTCAACCGCTGGCAGGACATCGCGTTCAACTCCTATCAGCACGCCAGCCTCGTGGTGCAGTCGGTGATCCTCGCGACCATCATCGCCCTCATCTTCGCCGTCGTGGTGACGTCGTACCGCCGACTGGAGCCGATCGCCAACTTCATCTCCGCGGTCGGATTGACCATCCCGTCATTCGCGCTGCTCGGGATCCTTCTTCCTCTCTTCGGCATCGGTGCGGCGCCGGCGGTCGCCCTGGTGACCTTCTATGCCATCTGGCCGATCCTGCGCAACGCCGTCGTCGGCCTGCGCGGCGTCGACCAGAGCCTGATCGAGTCCGCCCGGGGTATGGGGATGGGGTCCACCACGACATTCCTGCGGGTGCGACTGCCGCTCGCCTGGCCGGTCATACACGCGGGACTGCGCATCTCGATGCAGATGTCGATGGGCGTGGCGGCGATCGCCGCATACGCCCTCGGACCCGGCCTCGGCGGCTACATCTACGCCGGCCTCGCCCAGATCGGCGGAGCCAACGCACTCAACTACACCCTCGTCGCGACCATCGGCATCATCATCATCGCCCTGATCCTCGACGCCCTCCTGCTGCTCCTGGGGCGCCTGACCACCTCGAGAGGAATCCGTGTCTGACACCGCCACCTCGCCGCACGCTGCCGCGTCGTCGGTCAGCGGGGCCGAGATCACCCTGACCGACATCACCAAACGCTATTCCGCACGCGGAAAACCCGCCGTCGACAGCCTGAGCCTGACCATCCCCGCCGGTGAGACCGTCATGTTCGTCGGGCCGTCCGGCTGCGGCAAGACCACCTCGCTGAAGATGATCAACCGGCTGATCGAGCCGACCTCCGGCACGATCACCATCGACGGCAAGAACATCCGCGATCAGGACGTCGACGAACTGCGCCGGCATATCGGATACGTCATCCAGGGCGGCTCGCTCTTCCCGCACATGTCGGTCTCCGACAACATCGCCGTAGTGCCCGGGTTGCTGAAGTGGAAGAAGGACCGCATCGCCGAGCGGGTCGACGAACTGCTCGACCTCGTCGGTCTGGAACCCGACCGCTACCGAGACCGATTCCCGCGTGAACTCTCCGGCGGTCAGCAGCAGCGCGTCGGTGTGGCGCGAGGGCTCGCGGCGGATCCACCGGTGTTGCTGATGGATGAACCGTTCGGCGCGGTCGACCCGATCACCCGGCAACGTCTCCAGGACGAGATGATGAGCATCCAGGAAGAGTTGCGCAAGACCATCGTCTGCGTCACACACGACATCGACGAAGCCCTGAAGCTCGGCGACCGCATCCTGATCCTGCAGGAGGGCGCGCAGGTCGCGCAATACGACACCCCGGAGGGGATCCTCGCGCAGCCGTCGGGTGAATTCGTGGAGGACTTCGTCGGTTCCGGGTCGTCGCTGAAGCTGCTCACCCTCACTCGAGTGCAGGATCTCGACCTCGGCGAGCAGACTCACGCAACGGTCGGCGAATCCTCCGACGCCGTCCGCGAACGCGCGAGAGCGGCCGGCGACCGGTCGGTGATCGTGCTCGACCAGCGCAAGCGGCCCATCGCCTGGATCTGGTTACGGGAGCTGCGAAGTGACACGATCCCGCGCACCGAGGACCCGAAGCTGATCACCATCGACCGGCGGGCCACCCTCAACGACGCGCTCGACTCGATGCTGGTCTCGTCCCACGACGGTGTCATCGTCACCGGGCGGCGCGACGAATACCTCGGCGTGACCACCTTCAAGTCGGTGACCGACCATATGAAGGCCACCGAACAGGCGGCGGCCGAGCGGGCCACGGAGGCGTAGCCATGGTCGATCTCGCCAAGCTGGAAGCCGAGGCCGACGCCCAGCCCACCCGCGCGAAGAAGCGCAGACTGGGTCGAGAGGACCTCGGCCTGCTGCTCGGCCTGCCCATCCTGGTGATCGTGATCTTCGTCGCCTGGGTGATCTGGCGGCAGACCGCAACGCTCGACGACATCGAGCAGCGGCAGCTCGCCTGGGATGCGATCGGCCGGCTGACCTGGCAGCACATCAAACTGACCGTCGTGTCGACGGTGGCCGTATTGATCACCGCGATCCCGGCCGGCATCATGCTGACCCGACCGCGCTACCGCAAGTTCGGTCCACCGGTCGCTGCCTTCGCCAACGCCGGCCAGGCGGCGCCCGTGATCGGCGTGATCGTGCTGCTCGCGATCTGGCTGGGGTTCGGCTTCTGGACGGCCGTGCTCGCTCTCGGGATCTATGCCTTCCTGCCGGTGCTGCGCAACACGATCGTCGGTCTGCAGCAGGTCGACCCATCTCTCGTCGAAGCCGCTCGAGGTATGGGTCTTTCGCAGATGGCCGTGCTGCGGCGGGTCGAAATGCCGCTCGCCATCCCGGTGATCATGGCCGGTGTCCGCGTCGCCCTGGTGCTGCTGGTCGGCACGGCCAGCTTCGGCACCTTCATCGACGCGGGAGGCCTCGGAGCCTTCATCGTCACAGGCATCACGCTGTTCCGCTATTCCATCCTGATCAGTGGTGGCCTGCTGATCTCCCTGCTCGCGCTGATCTTCGAATGGCTGGGGCGGGTCCTCGAAACAGCGGCGACACCGAAGGGAATGTGACGTGAGACCGCCGAGACGACATCGGACACGCCGCCGCACGGCGCTCGCCGCCGGCTGCATCGGCGCCATGACGCTGACCGGCTGCGGGTTGGGCACCTCCGGCGGGTTCTCCCCCACCGGAACCCTTGCCGGGCCCTTGGCCAATGTGAAATCGCTGGACGGGGCGACGATCGCGGTCGGCTCGAAGAACTTCACCGAGCAGCTGATCTTCGGCAAGATCGCGGTGATCCTGCTCCAGTCGGCGGGTGCGAAGGTGAAGGACTACACCAACATTCCGGGCAGTTCCAGCGCGCGGCAGGCACAGCTGGACGGGCAGATCCAGATGGAGTGGGAATACACGGGCACGGCCTGGATCGCCTACATGGGGCACACCAACCCCATCGACAACTCGACCAAGCAGTGGAAGGCCGTGCGTGACCAGGACCTCAAGCAGAACGGCCTGGTCTGGCTGAAGCCGTCACCGGAGAACAACACCTACAGCCTCGCCGTCAAGCACGACGTCGCCAAGAAGTATCACCTCAAAACGCTCGGAGACATCACCAAGGTGCCGGTCTCCAAGCGCACCTTCTGCCTCGAGTCCGAGTTCGCCAACCGCAACGACGGGTTCCAGCCGATGCTCAAGGCATACGGCATGAAACTGGGAAAGACATTCCCGCGCA
>CAYPQR010000346.1:0-3739 GCA_964412865.1 uncultured Intrasporangiaceae bacterium | reverse complement strand
ATCCAGTTGACGATGTCCTGGAACCAGTTGCCGATGTGCAGCCGGGGGATCGTCACGTCCGCGGGGATCACTGCTCCGCCTCCTTCGCCATCTGCACGGCCGGCTGGTCGAGATCGAGCGAGCCGCCGCCTTCCTCGGTCTGCACAGTCTCCGAGTCACCTTCCGCCTCGTCGTGGCTCAGCGCGTTGAGCAGCGTGACCCGGGGTATGACGCCCTTGAGACGGTCCTGTTCGTCGACCACCGCGAGCGGCACCTCGGTGCTGGCGGCACCCGTCAGCAGGTCGGCGATCGTGGTCTCCTGCGTCACCCGGGGCGTTGCCGTGTCCAGGATCGGCGTGATCGACTGCATCCCCTCGTCGACGGCCTTGGAGACCTGCGGTCCGCGCAGCACACCCTGTAGGCGCTTGTCACGGTCGACGACGAAAAGCGACGTCATCTGGTTCTCGCGCATCAGCCGGTGGGCGCTGCGCGGGCCCTGCTCGCTGCCGAGCACGACGACCGGTGGTTCCATGACCGCGGCCGCGGTGAGCACCCGGCTGCGGTCGACGTCGTGGGTGAACTTCGCGACGTAGTCGTTGGCGGGATCGGTGAGGATCTCCTCGGCGGTGCCGATCTGCACGATGCGCCCGTCGCGCATCATCGCGATGCGATCGCCCAGGCGCATGGCCTCGTTGAGGTCGTGGGAGATGAACAGGATGGTCTTGTGCAGCCGGTGCTGCAGTTCGATCAGCTGATCCTGCATGTCCCGCCGGATCAATGGGTCGAGGGCGCTGAACGCCTCGTCCATCAGCAGGATGTCGGTATCGGCGGCGAGCGCGCGGGCCAGGCCGACCCGCTGCTGCATACCACCGGAGAGTTGGCCGGGGAGGGAGTCCTCCCACCCCTTCAGGCCGGTCAGCTCGAGGGCCTCGGTGGCCTTCTCGAGACGTTCGGTCTTGGAGACCCCGCGCGTCTCCAAGCCGTAGGCGGCGTTCTCGCGAACGCTGCGGTGCGGAAACAACGCGAAGTGCTGGAAGACCATGCTGATCCGCTCGCGGCGGATCTCGCGCAGCTTCTTGGCGGACGCATCGGTGATGTTGTCTCCGTAGACCTTCACGGTGCCGCTGGTGGGCTCCAGCAGACCGTTGACCGCACGGATGAGTGTCGATTTGCCCGAGCCGGACAGGCCCATGACCACGAACATCTCACCCTCTTCGACGGTGAACGATGCGTCGATGACCGCCGCGTTGAGGCCGTCCTTCATGAGATCTTCGCGGCTCTCCCCGGCCTTGAGCCGGGCGACACCCTCCTTGGCGTGTCGACCGAACACCTTGTAGATGTCGGTGGCTTCGATGGCAGGCATGTTTTTCCCTTCGCTCGACGTCCAGGGCGGCCGCCCAACCTGCACGCATCCGAACGGCCACTTTGCGCCAATTTTTCACATCAATGTGTTAACAGCAAAACCATGTAACCAGACCGTGACAATGTTGTGGCCCTCATCACGAAGCAAAATGGTCCCGCGGATGTGCTCGCCCGTCCATTTTTTGCGTGCCGCCGACCACAGATAAACTGCGGCGGTGACTCTGCAGATCTATGACACAGCCGGCCGAGAGCTGCGCGACTTCGAGCCGCTGCAACCGGGCAAGGTGAGCATGTACATCTGTGGACTCACCACTCAGGGGTCGCCGCACATCGGGCATGTGCGCTTCGCGGTCGCCTTCGACATCCTGCGTCGCTGGCTGACCGTCGGCCACGGCTACGACGTGACGATGCTGCGCAACGTCACCGACATCGACGACAAGATCCTGCGCAAGTCGGCGGAGCACGACACCGACTGGATCGCCTGGTCATACCATCACGAGCGCGAGACCAACGACGCGCTCGACCTGCTCGGTGTGCAGCGCCCGACCTACGAGCCGCGCGCCACCGGGCACATCACCGACATGGTGGAGCTGATGGAGCGGCTCATCGAGCGCGGCCACGCCTACGTCGCCGACGACGGTAGCGGAGACGTCTATTTCGACGTGCGCTCCTACGCCGACTACGGGTCGCTGACCCACCAGCGCATCGAGGACATGGAGGACGACGCGGACGCCGAGGCGCGCGGCAAGCGCGACCCGCACGACTTCGCCCTGTGGAAGGGCCGCAAGGAGGGCGAGCCCGAGACCGCGAGCTGGCCGACCCCGTTCGGGCGCGGCCGGCCCGGCTGGCATCTGGAGTGCTCGGCGATGGCGCGCCGCTGGCTGGGCGAGACCTTCGACATCCACGGTGGAGGCATCGACCTGCGTTTCCCGCACCACGAGAACGAGCAGGCGCAGTCGCGCGCCGCCGGCTGGGGTTTCGCGCGCTACTGGATGCACAACGGCTGGGTGACGATGGGCGGCGAGAAGATGAGCAAGTCGCTCGGCAACACCCTCGCCATCCCCGAGATCACCAAACGGGTGCGGCCGCTGGTGCTGCGCTACTACCTGAGCGCCGTGCACTACCGCTCGACCATCGAATACCACGAGGGCGCGCTCGACGAGGCGGAGGCGGCCGTCGAGCGCATCGAGGGCTTCCTCGATCGCGCGCTGCCCGGCGGTGAGGAGGCTTCGGCAGCCGACCTGCCGAAGGAGTTCGTCGAAGCGATGGATGACGACCTCGGCGTATCCGGGGCGCTCGCAGTGGTGTTCGACACCATCCGGGAGGGGAACACCGCACTCGACGAGCGAGAGAGCGCACAGGCGAGAGAACTCGCCGCACAGGTCATCGCGATGACCGACATCCTCGGGGTCAATCCGCGCTCACCGCAGTGGAAGTCGGCGTCGGACAGTCGGGCGGACGCCGCGCTCGCCGCGCTCGTCGAGCAACTGATCGAGCAACGCACGCGAGCGCGGGCCGCCCGCGACTTCGAGACCGCCGACACCATCCGCGACCAGCTGACGACTGCAGGCGTCGCCGTCGAAGACACGCCCGACGGCGCTCGCTGGACGCTGGCCAACTCGACCGAAAAGGCTGATCATGCCCGGTAATTCGAAGCGCCGCGGCGCCACCCGCAAGGGAGCGTCCAAGAAGGGCGCCGTCGTCGGCAGCGGCGGCCAGCGGAGAAGGGGCCTCGAGGGCAAGGGCCCGACCCCGAAGGCCTCGGATCGCCCCAACCACAAGGCATACAAGGCGTCGGGATCGGGCTCGAAGTCATCGGCGCGATCCGGATCGGGCACGAGGTCGCCGAATCGTTCCAGCCGCGGGCACAAGCCGTCGACCGAGATCATCGCCGGCCGCAACTCGGTGTTGGAGGCGCTTCGCGCGCAGGTGCCGGCGACGACGCTGTATGCCGTCGGCCGGCTCGACTCCGACGTGCGGGTGCGCGAGGCGCTGAAATTGGCCGCCGACCGGGGCATCCCCATCCTGGAGGCGCCCCGCACCGAGCTCGACCGGCTCACCGACGGCGCCGTGCATCAGGGGATCGCCATGCAGGTGCCGCCCTACGACTACGCGCACCCCGGCGACCTCATTCAGCCGGAAGCGCCGGGCACGCCACTTGTGGTCGCTCTCGACGGCATCACCGATCCGCGCAACCTCGGCGCGATCATCCGCTCCGTGGCCGCGTTCGGCGGGCACGGGGTCGTCGTGCCGGAGCGTCGATCGGTCGGGATGACCGCCTCGGCGTGGAAGACCTCGGCCGGTGCCGCGGCACGCATACCCGTGGCGCTTGCGGGCAACCTCACCCGCACCCTGCAGGACTTCCAGAAGGCCGGCTTCTTCATCCTCGGCCTCGACA
>CAYPQR010000345.1:0-3757 GCA_964412865.1 uncultured Intrasporangiaceae bacterium | reverse complement strand
GACGTGCACCTGACCTACAAGGTCTCGGGCAGGTATGCCAAGCGTGGCGGCGCACTCGCGCTGGCCCGCACGGTCGGGCGCAAGTCGAGGCCCGGCCTTCGCGAGGTGCAGGCGGTGCGCGGCGTGAGCTTCACGGCGTGGGAGGGGGAGGCGATCGGCCTCATCGGCCCCAACGGATCGGGCAAGTCCACTCTTCTGCGCGGGGTGGCCGGGCTGCTGACCCCGGCTTCGGGGGCGATCTACACACGGGGCGAGCCGGCGCTGCTCGGCGTGAACGCCGCGCTCATCGCGACGATGAGCGGCGAACGCAACATCACCCTGGGGTGCCTGGCGATGGGGATGACGCCGCAGGACATCGAGGATCGTATCGACGACATCCGCGAGTTCTCCGGGATCGGTGACTTCATCTCGTTGCCGATGAATGCGTATTCCAGCGGGATGGGCGCCCGTCTGCGGTTCGCCATCGCCTCGAGCAAGGCGCACGACATTCTGCTCATCGACGAGGCGCTCGCCACCGGCGACGCCGAATTCCGCCGCCGGAGCGAGAAGAGGATCCAGCAGCTGCGCGAGGAGGCAGGCACGGTGTTCCTCGTCAGCCACAGCCTGGGCGTGGTCCGCGAGACGTGCAACCGTGCGATCTGGCTGGAGAAGGGCCAGATCGTGAGGGATGGCGCCACCGAGGAGGTGCTCGATGCCTACGAGGAGCGGCATGATCCGCAGAAGCTGGCACGGCGGCGCCAGGGGCGCCGCGCGGGAGCGGCCAAGCCCGTCAAGCAGGCCAAACCGGGAAGACCGGCCAGGGCCTCGACGGAGGTGACACGCTCGACGGCCATGCGACAGGCCGCGAGATAGTAGGACGTGCGGACGCCGCCTTCACGGCGTCGTGCGGGCCGTCAGTGATGTATGGCGGCGCGGGTGCGCTACTTCTTGGTCGCGGCGTGGACCAGCTGGCTGCCCCGGCGCCGGGCCCACCGCTGGGCGCGACGCCACACCGGCTTCTGCGGCTGGCCGTTGCGGCTCGGCTTGCCGTCGTTGACCGTCGACGGGTTGCCTTGGCCGTCGTGCGGTTTGGCTGGCCCGGGTGACTGCGCAGCCGACGTTTGTCGGGCTCGCTGTGCCTGGGCGACCCTCTGGTCGAGAGTCATGGCCGATGCACCCTTGTAGAGCAACGCATAGGCCGACCTGACCCGATCCATGGCGGCCTCGGCCTCGGATGCTGCGTCGCCGTCCCGCGCGTCGGCCAGCGCGGCATACGTCTGCCAGGTCCGTTCCGACAGTTCGCGTAGTTGCTCGAAGACGGGCGGCGACTGCCAGCCACCGTCATGGCGGTTCAGGCCCGGCTCGATGAATTCATCGACCGGATGCGGGTCGTCGGGGATCGTGAGGGACACGTCGATCTCGGCCAGCGCCTTGCCCAGCGCTCCGCGCCAGTCGTCGAGCAGGTCGTGATAGTCCAAGAAGGCACGGGGCAGCCGGCGGGACTGCTGCTCACAGGTGGTGACGGTGTTGATCCAGCCGGCGAGGTCGCGCACCAGTCGGCCGTCGGCATCAAGGCTGGGGTAGTTGTCTGCATAGTGACTCGAGCGGCTGGCCGTCACTTCGGCCGGATGGCGCAGCATGACGATCAGCGCGAGTCGCAGCCCGAGCTCGTCGGTCGCCGCCTTGAGCAACGGGATGGACCATACCGTGCGCGGGTCCTTGAGCACGGTCAGAGGCTGGTCCCGAGTGTGCTCGACCAACCACGCTTTCAACGCATTCCGATCGGCGGTCTTGGTGGCCTTGTTGAACATCCGCCACCCGGCGGGGCGGGTGTCGGTCAGCGCCATCGGCACGCGGCGCCGGATCCGGTTGTGGAATTCCACCGACCAGCGGGACTCGTAGAAGCCCTTCGGGTTGGTCTCATTGGCGTTCAGATACGGACCCGGCACGTGAGCGCCCAGCATCGACAGCGCGCCGGCGGCGGTGCTCGTACCGCTTCGTCCGGCACCGGTCACCAGCAACAAGGTCGACATGGCTTCGTACGCTATAGCCACGTGCCGTGGCCGATCAAGCCGGTGCCGGGCGGCCGTGCGAACGCCCGCCAGTCGCTCGGTCGCCGCGCCGACAGGGCCGTGCAATGCGACGATGCGGAAGCGGTCTGCCGCCGTGCAGTACCATCGACCGACAGCCGTGACCTATCGAGAGGATGTCCAGACGGTGGTCGTCACGCAACCCACGTTCAGTGTCGTTGTCCCTCTTTATCGGACGGCGCGCTATCTTCCCGATCTGCTCGCATCGTTCGACCGCCAGCGCCGTGGCAACTACACGGTGGAGTTCATCTTCGTCGACGACGGTTCCGACGACGAGTCCGGTGACATTGCACAGAAGTGGCTGAGTGAGTCCGGGTCGAGAGGGTCACTGATCCGTCAGCAGAACGCCGGTGTGGCCGCGGCCCGGAACCGGGGGATCGAGGCGGCGGCCGGTAGTTGGATCACCTTTCCTGATTCGGATGACTTCCTCAGCGACCGTTATTTCGTCAACGCCGCCACGGTGCTCGAGGAGGTCGACGACGACTTGGTCCTCCTCAGCGGCAACGTCCGCCGGTTCTATGAAGCGACCGGCAGGAAGTCCGACGAGCACCCGCTTCGGACCAAGTTCAGCGACCCGCGCCGGGTCATCGATCTCACCGAGAACTCGACGTTCATCCAGACGCAGACCGCGTCGGCGTTCTTCCGGATGGACGTCATCAACAAGAACGGCATCCGCTTCGTCGACGGGCTGCGGGTCGCCGAGGACGCCGTCTTCGCGTCGGCCTACCTGCTGGCCGCGCCGACGACCCTCATCGCCCCGTTGAAGGAGTCGATCTACTTCTACCGCCGCCGGGCGGCGGCGAACTCCGCCGCGGACACCTACCGGACGAACCCGGACTTCTACTTCGGCAGATTCGAGCGGGGCTACATACCTCTCCTGGAGCCGTTCTCCGAGTCCGAACCGCCGCCGGAGTGGCTGGAGAACGTCATCCTGTATGACCTCAGCTGGCTCTTCCCGCGCGAGATGAACGTCGAGCGCAAGGCGACCCATCTGAGTGAGGACGAGAAGAAGAAGGTCATCGACCTTCTGAAAACCATTCTGGCGGTGGTCAGCCAGTCCACGATCGTCGATTATCGCCTGACCGCGATTTCTCCGGAAGTGCGCGCGCTCATGCTGACGCTGGGCGGCAAACCGCTCCCGCCCGCCGGCACCGTGCGACTCTCGAAGAACGTGCCCGGATCGTTCGAGTTGTGCTACCTCTTCCAGGGTGAGCTCCCGGCGGAGCGCCTGGAGTCCAGGGGTAGGGTCGTCGAGCCGCTCACTGCGAAGATCCGGCGCCTCGACTACTTCGGTCAGGAGGAGTTGAAGGAGCGCATCATCCGGCTCCCCGCCCTCTCATCGATCACACTCCGCCTCGACGGCCAACTCCAGCTCCTGCAATACGGCGGCTACTATCTCGGCTCGGCCGAAGCACGGTCCGCACCGGCCCGGCGTCAGTCCGCAGCGCCCGGGCCGGGCTTGCCGGTCTGGAAGCAGGTCGCGATCCGGGGCGCGGAGGAACTGGTGTGCTGGACGAAGGCACCGGTCCCCAAGCCGGCCGTGGTGCGGCGGGGCAACGCACTGCGTGCGGCGCGCCACCGCGCATTCATACAGAACCTCGCGAAGTCCCCTCGCTACCGCAAGAAGTATGCAGGCGCGTGGCTCGTCATGGACAAGCTTCTCGCCGGCAACGACAACGGTGAGTATC
>CAYPQR010000344.1:0-3768 GCA_964412865.1 uncultured Intrasporangiaceae bacterium | reverse complement strand
TGGGGCTGAGGATGCGGACGTCGGCCGAGGCGACCGCATACGCGATGTTCTTGGACAGCGCGGTCACCCGCTCGACCTTGGTGCCCGAGCCGAGCTCCACCTCGTAGCGGGTGACGGTCGGGCCGCGGGTGAACCCGCTCACCTGGGCATCGACATTGAATTGCTCCAGCACGCCGGTCAGCGCCTCGACCACCTGGTCGTTGACGGCGGAGCGCTGCTTGTGCGGCGGACCCTGCTCCAGCAGGTTGTCCGGCGGCAGCGTGTAGGTGACGTCGCCGGCGAGCGCCAGTTGTTCCACTCGCTGCGGCAGGGGTTTGGTGGCGGGTGCCTCCAGCTTCTTGCCCTCGGTCTCGGAGGGGTCGAAGGTCGGCTGGTCGGGGGGCGTCGCGGTGCCGGCGCCGTCGAAGACCGTGTCGGTGCCCTTGTTCTCCTTCGGGGCCTTCTCACCGGGCCGGAGCACGCGTCCGTCCTTGGTGGTGCGGCGGGCCTTGACCTCGGGCGACATCGACTCCGACGTCGCGGCCTGCTCGAACGCCTCGTCGCCGGCGCGCTCGGGCGAGTCGTCGTCCTTGCGGCGGCGCGGTTTGCGGCGTTTGCGGCCGGGCCCGTCGATCGCCTCGCCGTGCAGGTCGTTGGCCACGGCATCGACCGGGCCGTCCACCGCCTCGCCGTCACGATAGAGGAGCCGGTCACTGAGCATGCGAAGGCGCTGCGGGATCTGGTGGACGGGCGTCGCCGTCATCACGAGGATCCCGAAGAGCCCCGCGAGCAACAGCACGGCGACCGTGCCCCAGGTGCGGATGGCCGCGACGAGCGGGCTGGAGGCGAGGAACCCGATCATGCCGCCCGCGCCGCGGATCGCGTCCTGGTCCTGCGGCACGGGGACGCCCTGGGCGATGCTCGCCAGACCGCACGCGGACAGCGTCGCGAGCGCCAGGCCGACCAGGACACGGTTCGTGGCGCGATGGCCGCGCGGCGAGCGCAGCATGTGCACGCCCAGCAGCAGGAGGACCAGGGGCATCGCGATGCCGGCCACGCCGAAGGTGCCGGCGACGATCGCGTGCACGATGTCTCCGAAGCGGCCGGTGAGGCCCCACCATTCGCGGGCGGCGACGACGATCGCGACCGCGATGAGGGTGAAGCCGACTCCGTCGCGCCGCAGCTCCGGCTCGAGGTCCGATGCCGAGTGGCCCACGCGGCGCGCGGCGCCCCCGGCGACATGGGCGACACCCATCCAGGTGCCCCGCATCGCACGCAGCGGCAGCGGCAGTCCCCCGCCTGCCGCCTTCTGCTTCCCCTTGGTGCTCGCCCCCGATTTCTTGGCCGGAGGCCGGGTCGAAGACCGGCCCGACGACGGGCGCGACCGGCTGCCCGAGCTGCTCCTGGGGCGGGTCGCTCGGGTGGACGACGTGGAGGAACGGTGTCGGGTGGCCACCTACGCAGGTTACGCGAGATGCACACAAACCTCACCTGTCACACGCCGACGGGCGGGTGCGTGCGCGATCGGAAGGGTAGGGAGCGGAGGACGAGCTCAGCCGCGTGACCGGTGACGACGGGCTCGCCGGTGTGCCGCACGACGGATGAGCAGCGCGGCGACGAAGGCCGCGGCCGCATACGACGCGCGCCAGCCCGATCGCACGAGGGTCAGCAGCATCAACGGGATGAGTGCGCCGGCTGCGGCCGTCCACCACCCCGGGCCGTTGATGCGCACGAACGCGACGATGCAGATGAGATAGATGACCACGAAGACCGCGCTCGCCGCGGCCAGGGCCGGCACCACGGCCGCCGGAACCATCGACAGGAACACCACCGTCACGGTGACGCCGACTGCAAGGACGAGGATCGCCCGCCGTGGCCCGGCCGGATCACGCCCGGCCATCGCGGACGGGAGCAGACCCTCTCGCGCGGCGGAGGCCAGGATCAGACCGACCCCACGCAGCCATGCGACGGCGTTCAACAGGATCCCGGCGGTGCCCGCCAGCGCCACGCCCGTCGCGGCGAGCACGCCGGCCGGCAGCGTGCGTGCGGCATCGACCAGGCCGGTGACCGGGTCGACGGAGGAGGCCGGCAGGTGGGCGGCGATCGCCAGGGTCAGCGCGATGGCCAGCACGGCGAGCAGCGCCAGAGTGATCAGTGCCACCGGACGGAAGTCCCGGTGCGGGCGGGCGAGATCGCGCGCCAGGAAGGTGAGGTTCTCGAACCCGACGAACGCCCAGAACGCCAGCAGCACCCCGGCCGGAACGCTCGGCAGCGACGAGACGGCCGGAGCCACCTGCGGACGCCGTCGCGGATCGGCCAGAGCCCAGACGACGAAGAGCACCAGAGCCGCCACCAGCACGACGGCGCCGACTTGTTGCAGCCTCGCGCTGGCGTTGCGGCCCGTCACATTCGTCAGGACGGCGACGGTGAGCACGGCGGCCGCGATGATCCCGGCCGGAAGTCCGAGGCCGGTGGCCGCGACCAGATTGTGCGCGGCGACCATGGCGTTGGCCGGGAGCCCGACGACGACCGCCAGGCCGAACATGAGGGGTACGACGTCGCCCCACCGGTCGCCCAGGCCGGCGCGAACCGTGTCGCGCAGCGGATCTCCGCTCCCGGGCGCCTGCTCGATGGTGCTGTGGAACAGCACGACCATCGGCACGCACAGCGCGGCCGCGACCAGCCAGACGAGCACTGCCGCGTCACCCGTCTCGTGCAGGACGGCGGAGGGCAGCCCGAGCAGACCCGCCCCGACGACCGATGCGAAGCCGGCGGCGACACCGCCGGCGCGTCCCAATCCCCGGCGCGGTGGGGCGAATGAAGTCGTCACCGGACGAGCATGTCGGCCATGGGCCGGCTGCACGAGTGTCTCGAATGCCATCATTGATCGGATTCGTGCCATGATCGGAGCATGGCGCTGCGCTCTGTGGCCGTGCTGATCCGCGACGACCTGTCGCTGTTCGAGTTCGGCATCACGGCCGAGATCTTCGGCATCGACCGCACGGACTCCCACGTGCCGCCCATCGACTTCAGGGTCTGCGCCGAGCGGCACGGCCCGGTGGACAGCAAACACACCGACAGCATCACCGTGCAGGTGACGCACGACCTCTCCGGTCTCGCGCACGCCGACGTCGTGATCGTCACTGCGACGCTCCCCCATCCCGGCACGCCACGGGAGGTCGCGGCGGTCAAGGCGGCGCACGACGCCGGGGCGACCGTCATGTCGCTGTGCACCGGCGCGTTCCTCTTGGCGGAGGCCGGCCTGCTCGACGGCCGCCGGGCCACGACGCATTGGCGGTATGCGCGGGAGTTCGCGGCGGCGTATCCGTCCGTCGACGTCGTGCCGGACGAACTCTTCGTCGACGGCGGTGACGTCATCACCGCCGCGGGCACGGCGGCCGCCATCGACACCTGCCTGCACCTGGTGCGCCGTGAGCTGGGGCAGGGCGCGGCCAACACCATCGCGCGCCGCATGGTGGTGGCACCGGGCCGTCAGGGCGGGCAGCGCCAATATGTCGAGCGGCCCGTCACGCCGGCCCACACGGCGGGGCTGGCGACGACGCTGGAGTGGGCGACAGACCACCTGGCCGATCCCCTCGACGTCGGCACTCTCGCCCGTCACGCCGGCCTCAGCCCGCGTCATCTCACCCGGCGCTTCATCGCCGAGATCGGCACGACACCGTTGCGCTGGGTCACCGCACAGCGCGTGCGGCGCGCCCAGGAACTGCTGGAGGTGACCGACCTGCCGGTCGAGCACGTCGCCCACCGGGTCGGCTACGGCTCGGCGAC
>CAYPQR010000343.1:0-3773 GCA_964412865.1 uncultured Intrasporangiaceae bacterium | reverse complement strand
GGCCCCGGCGTGCTCGACGCGATCCGGCAGGCCGACGTCGTGGTGCTGCCGCCGAGCAACCCGGTCGTGTCCATCGGGATCATCCTGATGGTGCCGGGCGTCCGCGAGGCGCTGCGCGGCACCACGGCGCCGGTGGTGGGCGTATGCCCGCTCGTCGGCGGCGCGCCGGTGCGCGGTCACGCGGACCGGTGCCTCGAGGCCATCGGCGTCGAGTCGACCCCTGCCGCCGTGGCCGGCCTCTACGCGGACTTCCTGGATGGGTGGCTCGTCGACGAACATGACCCTCAGGTGGAGGTCGAGGGTCTCGCGGTGCGCGCCGTTCCGCTTCTCATGCACGACGTGGAGTCGGCCGCAGCGATGGGCGCCGCCGCGTTGGACCTCGCCGGTGAGTTGCGACGCACCGCATGATCAGCCTCCTGCCGGTGCCCGGCATACCCGAGATCACACCCGGAACCGATCTCGGAGCCGTCATCCGCGACGCGCTGCACGCGATCGGTGAGGACGTGCGGGACGGCGACATCGTCGTGGTGACCAGCAAGATCGTCTCGAAGGCCGAGGGTCTGTTCGTCTCGAATGACGACCGGGCACGTCTCACGCTCCGGGAATCGCAGGCCGTCGTAACGGAACGCTCCACCCCCGGGCAACCGACCCGCGTGGTCGCCGCCATGGCCGGCCCGGTCATGGCGGGCGCCGGAATCGACGCCTCCAACGCCGGCGACGATCGGCTGCTGCTGCTTCCCCGCGACCCCGACGCCTCGGCCACGCGCGTCCACGCCCGCCTTCGCGACGCCGGGGTGGGCGGCACACGGTTCGCGGTCGTGCTGAGCGACACCGCCGGGCGCCCGTGGCGCGAGGGCCTGGTCGACTTCGCGCTCGGGCTGCACGGTCTCGTCGCGCTGCACGACCTGCGCGGGCACGCCGACGCCAAGGGACGAGACCTCGCCGTCACGGTGCGCAACCTCGCCGACGAGATCGCGGCCGCCGCCGACCTGGTGAAGGGGAAGCTCGACCGGGTGCCGGTCGCGATCGTGCGTGGGCTCCCCGACCTGGTGACGTCCGAGTCGGGCCATGGCGGCGCTCGGGGGCTGGTGCGCCGGGGCCCACAGGACTGGTTCGCGATGGGCCGCGCCGAGGCGGTGCGTGCGGCACTCGGCATCGCCCCCGGCAGCCCGGCTTCCGAGCGCGTCGGCATCGAGTCGGTGCAACCCGAGGCTCTGGACGAACGGGTCGGCCGTGCCGCGCGAGTCGCGCTCAGCCAAGGTGACATGGCCGAGATCGAACCGCTGGTGGATGCGAACGCAACCGACTGCATACGGGTGCGGATCACTGCCGATGACCCCGTCGCGCTGGGCCGCGTGTGGGCACGGTTCGAGGTCGCCCTCGCCGGGGAGCGGCTCACACCGGGCGTCGTGGGTCGTGACGCCGGCACGGTGCATCTCGACGTGACGGGCGACCCGCACGGATGACGGTTCCCACACGTGGGCGTGGGGTCCGTGCGCGTGTGGCGGCCGGGCGCCCCGGCTAGGCTCTTGGCCATGCCTTCCACTGCCACGCAGCCCGACACCGCGCTCCTCGCCGGTCAGGAGTTCGCTCCCGTCATCCTGGGCGGCGACCGCCTCGGCTACAGCCTGGCCCGCTCGTTCCACATGGCATACCGCTATCGCACGATCGTCGTGTCGACCATGGTCGCCGGCCCCATCGCATACAGCCCGCTGGTGGAGCACCAGCAGATCAGCAGCCTCGAGGATCCGGACGCCCTGGTCGCCACGCTGCGCGACCTGGCACCCCGCATCGGCCCGTCCCGGAAGCTGCTGCTGGCCACCACCGACCACGTCGTGAGCGTCCTCGCCCGGGTCAAGGACAAACTCGACGACCTCTACCTCATCCCGTACAGCGACAGTGACCTGATCGACCGGCTCACCCGCAAGGAGAACTTCGCCGCCCTCTGTCAGGAACTCGACATCCCACACCCCCGCACCGTCGTCTACGACGTGGCCGAGCCCGCCGCCGAGTCCAGGGCGGCGCTGGACCAGATGGCCTTCCCGATCATCGCGAAACCCTCCAATGCCGAGGCCTACGCCGCGGTGAGCTTCCCCGGCAAGCGCAAGGTGCACAGTCCGCAATCGCGCGCCGAACTCGACGACCTGCTGCACAAGCTGGAGGCCGCCGGCTACCACGACAAGTTCATCCTCCAGGACGTCATCCCCGGTGACGACCAGGGCATGCGCATCCTCACCTGCTACAGCGACCGGTCCGGCACGGTCCGCTTCGCGTGCTTCGGGCGGGTGCTGCTGGAGGAGCACTCCCCCGACACCGTCGGCTTCCCGGCCGCGATCCTCACCCAGACCAATCACCAGGTCGTCCAGCAGGCCGTGCGGCTGCTGGAGCACGTCGGCTGGCGCGGCTACGCCAACTTCGACCTCAAGCTCGACCCGCGCACCGGCGAGATCGTCTTCTTCGAACTCAACCCGCGCCTGGGCGGCACCAGCTTCTACATCACCGCCGCCGGCCACAACGTCGTGCAGTGGTATGTCGACGAATACGTCTATGAGCACGACTTCGACGGCCGCGATCTCGTCGAGGCGAGCACGGAGCACATCTTCACGTCCGTGCCCGTGCGGCTGCTGATGAAATACGTGACCGACCCCGAGGTCACCGGCACCGTGCGCAGGCTGCGCAAGGCCGGCAAGGTCACCAACCCGCTGTTCTACCGAGCCGAGCGCCACCCGCGCCGCTGGGCCTGGATCGCGGCCAACCAGCTCAACTACGTGCGCAAGTACCGCCAGTACTACCCCGAGCCGAAGGCACTCGTATGAACTTCACCCCGGGAATGAGCGCCGAAGGAGGCAACGGCATCGTCCCCGCCGCGCTGCGCGTCGACACCGACCCGACGTGGTCCTCCCCCGTCGTCGGCGTCATCGGCGGGCTCGGGCCCGCAGCCACGGCACTGTTCTTGAAACTCGTCGTCGACCTCACTCCGGCGCGCCGCGACCAGGACCACCTCGACCTGATCGTGCTGGACCACTCGACCACACCCGACCGCACCGCCGCGATCCTCGACTCGCGCATGCCCGACCCGACCACATCGCTCACCCGCGACGCGCAACGGCTGGAGGCTCTCGGCGCAGCGTTCATCAGCGTGCCGTGCAACACCGCGCACCACTTCTTCGACGAACTCGAACGCACCGTGTCCATTCCGCTGGTCAGCATCGTCGACGAGACGGCGCGAGCGGCCCGGGACGCGGCGCTGGATCGCGCCACCGACCGGGCGAGTGCGCCCGCAGGCTCCGGGTATGCCGCGCCGGCACGGCATACCCCTCGGGTGGCGGTGCTGGCGACCGACGGCACGCGCGCCGCGGGTGTCTACCAGCACGCGTTGGCATCGCTGGGCTGCGACGTCATCCTGCCCTCCGAGGAGCAACAGGCCCTGGTGATGTCCGTCATCTATGACGGGGTCAAGGCGGGCGGGCCGGTCGACGTCGCCGGGCTGCTCGACGTCGTCGACCATCTCACCGCCGACGGGGCAGACGTCGTCGTGTTCGGCTGCACCGAACTCTCGGTCGTCTACGCCGACGAAGGATGGCGCGACCGTCCCGACATCGTCGACTCCGTCGAGTCACTCGCGATCTCCACGGTCACCCGCGCGGGTCGCACGCCGCAGGTCTGAGCTCGCGCACCAGGGCCGCCGAGCAGCGAAGCGGAGGGCCTACCGACCGGAAAGTACAACCTGGGCTGGTCGAGTAGCCGAGCCGTTAGGCGAGACGTATCGAGAC
>CAYPQR010000342.1:0-3794 GCA_964412865.1 uncultured Intrasporangiaceae bacterium | reverse complement strand
CCGTGGTGATGGCCGATCTGTGCCTCGACGAGTTCACCTCGCACGGCCACTGCGGCGTGCTCGACGACGCGGGCCGGGTCGACAACGACGCGACCCTGGAGCGCTACGCGGACATGGCCGTCGTGCAGGCGCGCTCCGGCGCCCACGTGGTGGGCCTGTCGGGCATGATGGACGGTCAGGTCGCCGCATGCCGTGCGGCGCTGGATGCCGCGGGCCTGCAGGACACGGTCATCCTGGCCTACGCGGCGAAATACGCATCGGCCGCCTTCGGGCCGTTCCGGGAAGCCGTCGAGTCGACGCTCGAAGGGGATCGCGCCACCTACCAGCAGGATCCGGCGAATGCGACCGAGGCGCTGCGCGAGTTGCGCCTCGATCTCGCGGAGGGTGCGGACATCGTCATGGTCAAGCCCGCGCTTCCCTATCTCGACATCGTGCGTTCGGCGGCCGAGATGAGCGACGTGCCGGTCGCCGCATACCAGGTCAGCGGCGAGATGGCGATGATCGAGGCGGCCGGGGCGAAGGGCTGGATCGACCGCGACCGCATGGTGTTCGAGTCGCTCACCGCCATCAGGCGGGCGGGTGCGCAAATGCTGCTGACCTACTACGCTGTGGAGGTTGCCCAGCGGCTTCGCGCCATGTGAGGAGGTCGATGCGGTTGCCCGTCGAGCCGGGACGTTTCGCGGCGGTCGGCGCCTCTGCGGCGCTGCTGCCCGCCCTGCTGATGCCGAGCCCGGGCTCCTCGTCGCCGGCCATCACCGCGGCCAGGGCGATCGCCGTCACACCGACCCGAGTCGCGGTGAAGGTGCACATCGCGCATCGTCCCGCCGGCACCGTCGTGAGTGTGCGTGACGCGTCGGGCGCCGTTGTCGGCCGGGCCGACACCGTGGCAGGAGGCGACGCGCTCGTGCCGGTGGCTGTGCCCGAGCACAGCCGCAGGTCGCTGTCCGTCACGGCGCAGGGTGTGTCGAGCGCGCAACGGATCGTCGCACGCAGCACGAAGGCCGCCGTGCGGTCGAGCAGCTGGATCGTCGTCGACAAGCACGTCGGCATCGGGACGTTCGCGCCCCGCGAGTTGGGCCACCAGGGTGGCACGACTCTGCGGCCGGGTGCTCTGCGCGCCTACGAGCGCATGGTCAAGGCGGCGGCGGCTCAGGGCATCTCATTGTGGGCAGCCAGTTCCTACCGCACCTACCGCGACCAGGTGCGCCTCTTCGCGTCATACCGCTCCGCCGACGGCGCGTCAGTGGCGTCGACGTTCTCCGCGAAGCCCGGGCACAGTGAGCACCAGACCGGCTTGGCGCTGGAC
This sequence comes from uncultured Intrasporangiaceae bacterium, assembly GCA_964412865.1. GTDB lineage: Bacteria > Actinomycetota > Actinomycetes > Actinomycetales > Dermatophilaceae > Leekyejoonella. The sequence continues at coordinate 2,488 of CAYPQR010000342.1, read as the reverse complement.
ATCGCCTCGCAGACCTGCACGGTGCAGCGGTGTTTCGCGCACACCGACGCCGGGCGCTGGGTGGCCGGCCATGCCGCGGCATACGGCTTCATCGTCCGCTATCCGCAGGGAGCGCGGGCGCAGACCGGCTACGTCTTCGAGCCGTGGCATCTGCGGTACGTCGGCACCTGGCTGTCCGGATATCTCGCCACCGCGCAGGTGAAGACACTGGAGCAGGCCTTCGGTCTGCCGCCGGCAGCCGGCCACTGAGCCGGGCGAATCGACCGAACGGCGCGCTCGGCGCTGTTACGATGACGTCTTGTGAGGCTGTCGGGCCGCGCCCGGACGGTGTTCGGCGCCGGCGCCGCCCTCCTACTTGGCGGAATACTCGGATTGACGTGGTGGATCTGGCGCCGCCGGTCCGGCCGAGATCGCTTGGGCCCCACTCGGCTGTCCCGCATCGGTGCCGCCCTCGCCGCGGTCGGCCTGGCGCTCATCGCAGTCGGTGCGGTCTGGCGGGTCGTCGTCGCGGCACACCCGGTGCCGGTGTGTTCCGGCCCTGCGAGCATCGAGGCGGCGGCGGGTGGCCGCCAACTCGACGCGGCGCTGGTCGGGGAGAAGTTCGCCACGTGGCCCGGGACCGGTCTGGCGATGCTCTATGCGCGGGCCGTCGGCGCACCCGACTGCAGGTCGCGGTCGGCGGACTACTACGTGGTGATCCACAGTGGCCGGTTCGCGGGCGACCGCGCGGTCAACATGGGCGACATCGTGCTGTCGCCCAGGTTCGAGCTCAGCAGGCAGCAGATGATCGATCTCGCCGCACACGAGGCGCGGCACCGGCCGCAGTGGGCCGTCGCGACCGTCATCGCGGGCCCCTTCGCATTCCCGGTCGCCTATACGGTCGACGACTTCTTCTTCCCCGGGCCGCGCAACCACTTCGAGCGTATGGCGGGCCTGGAGTCGGGCGGATACCGGCACGAGGGTCACGGGCCGGTGCTGGGCGCGCCGCAGATCGCCGTCCTGTGTGCCGTGCCGGTCGCGGTCGTCGGGGGCTGGATCGTGGTGCGGCGCCGGCGCAAACGCCGGGAGTGACGGAGCATCGTGGCAGATGTGCCGACGGGGTTCGGGGCGGTCAGGCGCTGAGGGCGGTCTCGCCGGCAAAACGCAGGGCGCGCAGCGCTGCTCGCCTCCCTGCCCGGGTGGCGCCGAGAGTGGAGGCGGATGCGCCGTAGCCGGTCATGAAGAGACCCGGCCGCCGGACGACGGTGACCGCGTCCTTGCCCATCAGGATCCCGCCGCCCGGCTCGCGGATGCCCAGGTGGCGCAGGTGTCGCACGTGCGCGCGGAAGCCGGTGGCCCACAGCACGGCATCGACCGGCACCTCCCACAGTGTGGAATCCGGTGCCGTCGAGGGGTTTCGGCCGGGCAGCCGCGGGATGGACGCGTCATCGACGAGGGGGTCCGCGTCGCCCTGGCCGGGGACACCCGAGCCGTGCGGTCCGGGGCCGTCCAGCACCACGGAGTCGGCCGTGAACCGGGTGGGCCGACCCCTCGCGATGAGCAGCCCGGACCTGATGTCGGGCACGTAGAGATCGTTCATCGGAAGGCCGGTCGCGGCCGAAACCGACAGCGGCGGAAGGCCTCTCGTGGTGCGTGCGGAGACGGCGCGCTCGACGTCGAGCCCCCACTTCCGGTCGAACGCCCGACGGGTCCAGCGCGGCGTGCTACGGGTGGCCCACACGGTCTCCACGCCGTGCCGGTGCAGTTCCTGGATGAATTGCAACGCCGAGATGCCGCCGCCGACGACGAGCACGCGTTCGCCGGTGAAGACCTCAGCGTCCTCGAAGTCGTGCGTGTGCACCTGGCGGCCTCGAAACTGTTGCAGGCCGGGGTAATAGGGGATGTATGGGCTGCCCCACGTGCCCGTCGCGTTGACGATCGTGTCGGCGGTGATCGACCCACGTGCCGTCGTCAGGGTGAATCGCCCGCCCTCCGCGCGGACATCCTCCACCTCCACCGGGCGCAGGACCGGCAACCCGTGCTCGGACTCGTATCCGCCGTAATACCGCGGCACCACGCGGTTGGCGGGCTCGGATGGGTCGGGTGTCTCGAAGGTGCTGCCGGGCAACGGATGGATGCCGTGCGCTCGCCCGAGCGTCAGGGAGTCCCAGCGGTGTCGCCAGGCGCCGCCCGGGCCGTCATTCCCGTCGAGCACGACGAAGTCGGTCCAGGGGCGCAGGCCGTGTGAACGCAGGAAGTAGGCGGCGGACAGGCCGGCCTGCCCGGCACCGATGACGACCGTGCGCATCGGGCCGGTCGGCAGGTCGAGGCGGCCGTTCACGAAGGGTTCAGCGACCACGGGTCGGCGGATCTTCCCGGATGTGACGATCCCCACGGCCGACGGGTGACGGACGCGGGGATCGCTCTGTTGTGGGGTGGGGTCAGGCCTTGACGAGCTGGATGTCGAGGACGATGTCGATCTTGTCGCTGACGAGCGTGCCGCCGCCCT
>CAYPQR010000341.1:0-3795 GCA_964412865.1 uncultured Intrasporangiaceae bacterium | reverse complement strand
CTTCGAACGCAGCCAGGGTGGGACCGCGGAGTCCTCACGCGGAAAATGCTCCAGGTCCTCTTCGTACAACACCGCCTCCGGACTGATGTCCCACGACGGCTCGTCGTCGAAATCGAAGTCGACATCCAACCCGCCAGAGGCCCTCACCACGAACGTCGCCGAAAACCACGCGCCCTTCCCAGGCGTATACATGACTTCACGCAGTTCGCGAAACCGGCTCCCGAGGCCGGCCGGATGCTCGACGCGCAAGGGATCATCCGACGAATCACCGAGTGCGTACAGGTCGCGTTCCGTATACCGGAACACCGAACGCGTCCGAATGTGAATCTCACGCCACCCGTCCGGGGCATGAGGCACAACCGATCGTGCGATCTGCACGATGATCTGGCGCCGCGCGGACTCTACGTCTCCGTCGTGTCGTTCCGGACTCAAATTCCCCGATCCTGTCGGCTCGCGTGACATCACAGGGCTCCCCGGGCAGGAATCGAACCTGCGTCGCTAATCCTGATTCAAAGTCAGGCGGCCCCTACCAGCAGAGCAACCGGGGATCGTCGGGCGGCGGCCCGGGCCCCCAGCGTAGACGAGACCGTCTCGATGTCATACCGGCGGGCAAGTCGGGAGGACTCACCGATCACCGGGTCCGACGAAACCCCGGCAATCCGGGCAGGATGCGCGGGGCGGCGTCAGTGAGTCCTCCCGATTCGTCCGCTCTGCTGGATCTCGACACGGTTGCCGCACGGGTCGTCGGTGTGGAATCTGCGCACTCCGGGGATCGAGTCGTCCCAGCGGACGTCACCGCCGTATGCCGTCACGGCCGCCGCCACCCGATCCACGTCGTCGACCAGCAGGCAGGGATGCGCCTTGCGGGCCGGCCTGAACCCCTCCTCGACGCCCAGGTGCAACTGCTGCGGCCCGACCTGGAACCAGCAGCCTCCCCGCACGGCGAGCGCCGGCGGCTTCGCGACCTCGGGCAGGCCGAGCACTCCGCCGTAGAAGCGCCGCAGCAGGTCCTCGCTTCCCGCCGGACACGCGACCTGCACGTGGTGCAGCCCCAGCGTCGGCTCACCGGATTTTGTCGCGCTTCGCGCCGGGGCGCTCGGTGGCTCGATCAGCGGCGACCGGCCGCGCCCGCCCGGGCCATCGGCGGCCTTGGCGCCGATGGCGAAGACCCTGCGGAACGGGAACGGCGTGCCGTATGGCCGGCGCGGATAGGCCTCCCGCAGCCGGGCGGCCAGATCGGTGAGGAACGCGTCCAACTCGTCGCCGGCCAGCACGTCGAGCAGCGGGCGCAACGCCGTCCCCTTCACCCAGTCGAGCACGGGGTGCGCGCTCTGCCCGGCCGGGTCGAGCACCTGCAGATAGGTCGTCTCCCACACGTCGACCCGCTCGCAGAACGGCGCGAGCAGATCGGCGTAGTCCTGCGGCTCCCCCACCGGGTGGTCGTGCCGCAGCCTGCCCGTGAGTTCGCCGCCGCGCTCCCGGGCCGCGGCGACCTCGCGGATGATGCGATGCGACGGCGCGTCGAAGTTGCCCGGCACCTGCATCGCGAACGCGCCGCCCGGGGCGAGCGCCGCGAGCCAGCGCGGGATCAGCTCCTGGTGACCGGGCACCCACTGCAGAGCAGCATTGGTGACGACCAGGTCGGGCTCCCCGAGGGACGCGACATCCCACTCCGCGATGTCGGCGCGCACCCAGCGCACGCGCCCGGCGGCGTCCAGTTCGCGGGCGCGCCCCAGCATCCCCTCGGAGTTGTCGACGCCGACGACGCGGGCCGCCGGCCACCGGTCGGCCATGGCCAGCGTCATCGGGCCGTTGCCGCAGCCCAGATCGACGATCAGCCGGGGATCCCGGTGCGGAATGCGGGCCAGCAGGTCGTCGAACGGCCTCGACCGGTGCGCGGCATACACCTCGTATTGGGTGGGGTCCCACCGAGCCATGACCTCTCCTCGCTGTCGACATCCTCCACCGTAACCCGTCATCTCTTGACGTCAAGATACTTGATGTCGACTACACTTGGCCCATGGAGAGCTCGCCCCGTGACGAAGTGGACGCCGTCGTCGAGGCATGGCGCCGCGAGCGGCCCGACCTCGACGTCGCCCCGCTGCAGATCCTCTCGCGGATCTCGCGGCTCGCCCGGCTGCTCGACCAGGCACGCGGCCAGGCGTTCTCGAGCCACGGCCTCGACAATTGGGAATTCGACGTGCTCTCGGCGCTCCGCCGCGTCGGCGCGCCCTACGAGCTGTCCCCCGGCGCACTCATGCAGCAGACCCTCGTGACCAGCGGCACCATGACCAACCGCGTCGACCGGCTCGCCGCCCGCGGGTTCGTCGAGCGGCGCCCCGCACCCGACGACCGTCGCGGCGTGCGCGTGCGCCTCACCGACCAGGGCCTCAAGGTCGTCGACGCGGCGATGGCCGGCCTGCTGGAGCACGAACACGGGCTGCTGGCCCAGCTCGGCAAGCCCGCCCGCGACCGCCTCGCCCGCGACCTGCGCACCATGCTCTCGTCGCTGGAGAGCGGCCGCGACTAGAGCGCGCCGCCGGGCCTCCTCCGCGCCGCGCACACGTCGGTCTCGCGGACGTTCGCGGCCCACCTAACCTTGGGGGTATGGCGCATCTGCTGGGGGCCGAGGCTCTTCACCTGGAGTATCCGACGCGTGTCGTCTTCGACGACGTCACGCTCGGCGTGAGCGAGGGTGACCGCATCGGCATCGTCGGGCGCAACGGCGACGGCAAGTCGAGCCTGCTGGGCATGCTCCTCGGCACGATCACGCCGGATGCCGGGCGCGTGACGCGGCGCGGCGGGGTGCGCGCGACCATGCTCGACCAGAGCGACACCCTGGACGAGGGCCTCACCGTCGGCCAGGCGATCGTCGGCGACCGCGCGGAGCACGAGTGGGCCGGCGACCCACGGGTCCGCGACGTGATCGACGGACTGGTCAGCGACCTCGACTGGCACGCACCCACCGAGGCCCTCAGCGGCGGCCAGCGGCGGCGGGTCGCGCTCGCGGCGACGCTCGTCGGCGACTGGGACGTCATCGGCCTCGACGAGCCCACCAACCACCTCGATGTCGAAGGCATCACCTGGCTCGCGAGGCACCTGCAGAAGCGCTGGGCCAAGGGGGCAGGCGGCCTGCTGGTCATCACGCACGACCGCTGGTTCCTCGACGAGGTCGCCACCGCCACCTGGGAAGTGCACGACCGCATCGTCGAACCGTTCGAGGGCGGCTACGCGGCATACATCCTGCAGCGGGTCGAACGCGACCGGCAGGCCGCCGCCGCGGAGGCCAAGCGGCAGAACATGCTGCGCAAGGAGCTCGCGTGGCTGCGGCGCGGCGCGCCCGCACGCACCTCGAAGCCGAAGTTCCGGATCGACGCGGCCAACCAGCTCATCGAGGACGTGCCGCCGCTGCGCGACAAGCTCGCCCTCTCCCGCCTGGCCACCGCGCGCCTCGGCAAGGACGTCGTCGACCTGCTCGACGTGTCGGTCTCGTTCGACGGCAAGCCCGTGCTGCGCGATGTCGAATGGCGCATCGGCCCGGGCGAGCGCGTCGCGGTCCTCGGCGCCCACGGCGCCGGCCAGACCACCCGGCTGCGGCGCATAGCGGGCGAGCTGAAGCCCCCCCGCCGCCGGGGCAAGCGCGGCCAGACCATCGTCCGGCTCACCTCCGATCCCAATCGCTTCCTGTCCGCGGTACAGATCGGCGTCACCCTGGCCGGCTTCCTGTCGGCCGCCTTCGGCGGCGCCACCTTGTCCGGCCCGCTGGGCCGACAGCTGGAGAAGTTGCACCTGTCG
>CAYPQR010000340.1:0-3799 GCA_964412865.1 uncultured Intrasporangiaceae bacterium | reverse complement strand
TCGGCCGCCTGCCGGCGCAGCTGCGGTGGCACTTCGCGTGATTCGTCGGCCTCGGCGGCGACCGGCCGCAGCCCGTCGCCGGCCAGCTCGCGGGCGGCATCCCGGATCATCTGCTGGTCTTCGCTCGGGGTGAGATCGAATTCGCGGCGTGGTCGCGGGGTGGCCGCCCGGACGGCGTGGTCGGCGCGGCGGCGCTCGAAGACGCGTCCCGCAACGGTCTGCGCCGTGAAGCCTTGTCGCGCTCCGCGGTGGAGGAGCCTGGCGACCCGAGCCCGCAGACGCGGGTTCTTCATCGCGTCCAGCCCGCCCGCCAGCGTGATGGCTCGCAACCCGAGGGCCTGGCCCCTGTCGGTGAGTGTCGGCTTGCCCCGCGTGGTGCTCATCTTCACCTTTCCCTGTCGACTGCCGCTACCGACGAGTAGCACTTCGCAAGCCTACTGGACAGTAACCAGGTTGCGGTGGGCGAACAGCGCGTCAGGATCGCACGAGGGGTGCGGGGCCGCCACGCTGCATGCGTCGGGTGGGTGAATAGCGTGGGGTCAGGGCAGCAGGACCCCGGTGCCGAGGCCGCGGATGGAGGCGTCGAGCACGGTCACGGTGTGAGCCGTCGGCATGCTCGCGCCCTGGCGCCGCACCGCGCTGGAGATCTGCATCAGGCAGCCCGGATTGGCGGTGACCAGCAGTTGCGCACCGGTCGAGAGGACGTTGCGCGCCTTGGCGTCGCCGAGTTCGCGGGCAGGCTCCGGGTTGAGCAGGTTGTAGACGCCCGCCGACCCGCAGCAGATGGCGCCGTCGGGGATCTCCTTGATCGTGAGATCGGGTATGGCGCCGAGCAGTTCGCGCGGCTGGGTGCGGATGCCCTGCGCGTGACTGAGGTGGCAGGCGTCGTGGTAGGCGATGGTCATCGGCAGCGGATGCCGGGTGGCGACGGGCCCGAGCTCGACGAGCAGTTCGGCGATGTCGCGCACCTTGGCACGGAACGATTCGACGCGCGAGTGATCGGTGCCGGCAAGCTTGGCGGCATAGGCGGGGTCGTCGGCGAGCAGGAATTCGTATTCCTTCATCGCGCTGCCGCAGCCGGCGGAGTTGACGGCGATGTAGTCGACGCCGGCGCGCTCGAACGTGTCGATGGTGGCTCGGGCGAACGCCTGTGCCTCCTCCTCGCGGCCGGAGTGACTCGACAGCGCCCCGCAGCAGCCCTGCTCCTGCGGGATCACGACCTCGCAGCCCTCGGCGGCCAGCACGCGGGCGGTCGCCGCGTTGACGTCGCCGAAGAACTCGCGCTGCACGCAGCCGGTCAGCAGGGCGACCGTGGCGCGTTTGGTGCCTTCGGCGGGGATGACGGCGGGGAGGTCGACGCGCGGCCCGAGCGGGGGCGCGATCTCCTGCATCGTGGCGAGCTGGGGAGACAGCCGGCGCAGCAGCCCGCTGCGTTTGACGATCTTGTCGAGGCCCGTGCGCTGGGTCGCCCGCAGCGGGCCGCGCACGGCCCGGAGCCGGCGTGGGTAGGGGAACAGGGCGAAGATCGCCTCGCGGAGCAACCGCTCGCTGCGCGGCCGGGTGTGGTTGCGCTCGATCTGGCCGCGGGTCTGCTCCAGCAGGCGGTCGTAGCGCACGCCGCTCGGACAGGAACTGACGCACGCCATACAGCCCAGGCATGCGTCCATGTGCTCGGCGATGGGCTCCATCGGCGCGCCGTTCAGACCGGCCTCCATCAGCTGGATGCGACCGCGTGGGGAGTCCATCTCCTCGCCCCACAGGCTGTAGGTCGGGCAGGTGGTCAGGCAGAATCCGCAGTGCACACAGTCGGAGATCAGGTCGCGCGACGGCGGGTTGTGCTCGTCGAACGTGCTGTCGGCCTTGACGTCGGTCATCAGATGCCTCCCACAAAGCGCCCGGCCTGCAGATGACGGCCGGGGTCGAATTCGTCCTTGATGCGCCGCATGACGGCCAGTCCGTTGACCGGCCCCCACAAGTCGAGACCTGCCCGCACCTCGCGGGGTCCGTCGACCACGGTGACACTGCCGCCGGCCTGTGCGGCGGCGCCGCGCAGCGCCTCGAGTGCGGTGCGCAGATCGTCGAGGGTGGAGCCCGCCGCGGCCCCGGCATACAGCACGCCGGTGCCGGCGGAGCCGCGCACGTGGAAGCCGAATCGCGTGGCGAGGCGCGACATGTCGGCGACCTGGCTGAGGCGGCAGGTGATCTTGAGGCCGGTCTGTGTGCCGCCGGTCTCGAACGGGTAGTGCTCGAACCACGACAAGTCTTCCTCGCGGGCGTCCTCGCCCAGCAGGTCTGTCAGGGTGTGGCTGCGGGCCTCGACACCTTCGGGAGTGCCTTCCAGGAGCACCGCGACGGTGACCGATTCCTCACCGGCACAGTCGATCTCGACGGCGCTGGGGGCAAGTTGTGAGTGCACCAGGGCGGACAGCAGTGCCGCGAGCTCGCCGTGGCGCAGCTCGCGGGTGAGCACCCGGCTCGCCGCCGGTAGCGGGTGCAGCCGGAAGGTCGCCTCGGTGATCACACCCAGGGTGCCGAACGAGCCGGTCATGAGCTTGCACAGGTCATATCCGGCGACGTTCTTGACGACCTTGCCGCCCGCGTGCGCGATCGTGCCATCGGCCCGCACGACGGTGAGGCCGATCAGCAGGTCGCGCACGGTGCCGGTGTGCAGGCGTCGGGGGCCGCTCGGGTTCGTCGCGATGAGGCCGCCGACCGAAGTGCCGGACACCATCTCGTCGATGCCCAGACGCTGACCCGACGGGGTGAGGCGCTGTTGCAGGTCGGCGAGGGACATCCCTGCCTGGGCCGACGCGATCAGGTCGCCGGGCTGGTGCTCGATCAGGGCCGTCATACGGCTCATGTCGACCAGGAGATCGGCCGGCGCGACCGGGTTGCCCCAGGTCTGTTTGGTGCGGTGGCACGCGACGGCGACGGAGGCGTCCGCCGCGGTGGCCGAGGCGAGGGCGGCCGAGACCTCCTCGGTGCTGGTCGGCACGACGACCAGATGAGGTGTCACGCCGTCGACCTCGTCGCCCACGGTGGCGTCGCGCACCTCGACTCCGCGCTGGTGCAGCGCGCTTCTCACATCCATGTCAGAAGACCTCGGCCTGGCCGGGGCGGAGTCGGTCGTCAGCGGCGCTGCGTTTGCGGGGCACCTCGCCGCACAGCCGGGGAGTGGGATAGATCTTGCCCGGGTTGGAGATGCCGGCCGGGTCGAGGGCGCAGCGCACGAGTTGCATGGTGTCCAGGTCGTCGTCGGAAAACATCTTGGGCATGTGCTGGGCCTTGTCGAACCCGACGCCGTGCTCGCCGGTGATGGAGCCGCCGTGCGCCAGGCACAGGTCGAGGATGGCGCCGGACAGCTCTTCGGCGAGATCTCCCTGGCCGGCGACCGACTCGTCGAACAGCACGAGCGGGTGCAGATTGCCGTCGCCGGCGTGAAAGACGTTGGCGACGCGCAGCCCGCGTTCCTGGGCGAGCTGCGTCATCTCGCGCAGCACCTCGGGCAGTGCGGTGCGCGGGATCACGCCGTCCTGGACGATGTAGTCGGGGCTGATCCGGCCGACGGCCGCGAACGCGGACTTGCGGCCCCTCCAGATGGCCTGACGCTCCTGGTCGTCGGCGGCGACGCGCACCTCGAAGGCGCCGTTGTCGTCGCAGACCTGCCGCACGCGCGCGGCCTCCTGGTCGACTTCCGCCGCCGGGCCGTCGAGTTCGACGACGAGCACGGCACCCGCACCGTCGGGGTAGTTGCACGCGACGGCCGCCTCGGCGGCCTCGATCGCCAGGGCATCCATCA
>CAYPQR010000339.1:0-3806 GCA_964412865.1 uncultured Intrasporangiaceae bacterium | reverse complement strand
CGACCCACGTCGACCTTCACGAGGATGTTGTTCGGTCGGCTGGTCGGACGACACTCTTCACACCGACCTACACAAGAATGCGGTGCCGGCCCGGGGATCCGCGTCAGAGTGCCAGCCCGAGGTACTTCGTCTCGAGGTACTCCTCGATGCCCTCGGCACCGCCCTCGCGCCCGAACCCGCTGGCCTTGACACCGCCGAAGGGTGCGGCCGGGTTGGACACGATGCCCTGGTTGACCCCGACCATGCCGTATTCGAGCGCCTCGCCGACCCGGACCACCCGCGAGATGTCGCGCGTGAAGAAGTAGGCCACCAAACCGTATTCGGTGTCGTTCGCCCGACGCACCGCCTCGTCCTCGTCGGTGAACGTCTGGATGCCCGCGACCGGGCCGAAGATCTCCTCGCGCGCCATTGCCGCGTCGCCGGGCACACCGGTGATGACGGTCGGCGCATAGAAATAGCCGCGCTCGCCGGTCGTGCCGCCGCCGGTGACGACGCGCGCGCCGCGCCCGGTCGCGTCGCCGACCAGCTCGGTGACCTTGTCGATCGCCTTCGCGTTGATCAGCGGGCCGACGGTGACTCCGTCGTCCATTCCGTTGCCGACCGTCATCGCGCTCATCCGCTCGGCGAGCTTCGCGCCGAACTCCTCGGCGACCGTCTCGTGCACGAAGAACCGGTTGGCCGCCGTGCATGCCTCACCGATGTTGCGCATCTTGGCGAGCATCGCCCCCTCGACCGCCGCGTCCACATCCGCGTCGTCGAAGACGATGAACGGGGCGTTGCCGCCGAGCTCCATCGAGACCCGCAGCAGCTGCTGCGCGGACTGCTCGACCAGCCTCCGCCCGACCGGTGTCGAACCGGTGAACGTCAGCTTGCGCGAGCGCGGGTCACGGATGAGCGGCTCCATGACACCGCCGGCGTCGCTCGTCGGGATGACACTCAGCACGCCCTTGGGCAGGCCGACCTCCTCGAGCAGCGCCGCCAGCGCCAGCATGCTGTATGGCGTCTCGGCGGCAGGCTTGACGACCATCGTGCATCCCGCGGCGATGGCGGGTCCGATCTTGCGGGTGCCCATGGCGAGTGGGAAGTTCCACGGGGTGACCATCAGAGTCGGGCCCACCGGCTGCTTCATCGTGACCAGCCGGGTCGCGCCGTTCGGGGCGGTCGACCACCGACCGTCGATGCGCACGGCCTCCTCGGCGAACCAGCGGAAGAACTCCGCGCCATACGTGACCTCGCCGCGAGACTCCGCCAGCGGCTTGCCCATCTCCAGCGTCATCAGTTCGGCGAAGAAATCGGCCCGTTCGGTGAGCAGCTCGAAGGCCGAACGCAGCAACTCGCCACGGTCACGCGGCGCGGTCCTCGCCCACTGTGCCTGCGCATCCGCGGCCGCGGTCAATGCTGCGGCACCGTCCGAGACGGATGCGTCGGCCACCTGCCCCAGCGATTCACCGGTCGCGGGATTCTCCACCGAGAAAGTCTTGCCGCCCTCGGCATCGCGCCACTCCCCGCCGAGGAACAACTGCGGGTTGACGCGGCTCACGGCAGACGTCGTCGTTGTCTCACTCATGCGGTCAGTCTGGCATTGCGGCAACGGTGGCAGGAGCCCAGTCCAGATGCGAGGACGACAGAAGGGCCACACCTCTCGTGAACCTGCCCCCGCGCACCGGCTCAGGCCCGGATCCTCCGCAACGTCGCGTAGGTCAGGCCCCCACAGGCCACGGTCAACAGCGCGAGCCAGCCCGTTGTCTCGATCAGGGTCTGCCCGTCGAGCCAGCCGAGCACGTGGCCCCACCAGTGCTGCCACGTGACGAGCGCACCCAGCCCGCCACCGACGAGGATGGCCACCGGAGCGCCATACAGCAAGGTCCTGTTGCCCCAGCGGCTCCAGACCGAGGCACAGAGGATGCCGACGACGAATGCGGCGAGCAGCCCGACCGTGAGACCCAGCCACACGACGACGAGGGGCGACGACTCGAACCACGGCAGGTCGAAGAAATGACCGTGCATGCCCCACCCGTCGGTCGCCACCTCGATCCTGCCCAGTACGAACAGGATGACACCCATGATGAGCGCGATGACACCACCTGTGCCGATCGTGCCGATCGTGAACGCTCTGCGCGACGAGCCCAGACTCAGAGCGAACGGCAGGCCCTTCAGCACCGCGAGCACGGCGGCTGCGAGCACGAAGCAGTAGACGCTCGTCAGCGCTCCGGTGGTGCGACCGTCCACCGGCACAGCGAGCCAGATCAGCAGATTCGCGACGAAGGCCGCTGCGAGTATGCCCAGCGGCATCACGAACAGGGTCATCCGGTCGACCAGATGCATCCTGGCCACGGCGACGGCGCGGTTCATCGCACACCTCCGATCGGGCCGACGGCGGCGGGCTCGTCGGGCACTCCCGCACCACCCGGGAGGCTCGCTCGAACGACCAAGTCCTGCAGCGAGACCGGTGAAACACTCACGCCGGCCGATCGGGCTCGAGCGAGCCGCTCGTCATCCAACGGGCCGTCGACGGTGACGCGCAGCGTGCGACCCAGGCTCATCCGGTGCATGACGGACAGGCCCGCGGCGACGGACACGACGTCGTCGCAGCGACCGGTCAGCTCCCATGCCCGCGCTGCGAGCGCCTCGGCCGTGTCGGCCATCACCAGTTTGCCGCCGTTCAGCACCAGAGCGTGCTCCAGGATGTTGCTCACCTCGTCGATGAGATGAGTCGACAGGATGATCGTGCGCGGCTCCTCGGAGTATTCGCGAATCAATCTGTCATAGAACATCGTTCGCGCCGTCGCGTCGAGGCCGAGATAGGGCTCGTCGAAGATGGTGATCGGGGCCTTGGACGCGAGGCCCACGACGATTCCCATGCTCGAACGCATGCCGCGCGAAAGCTTCTCGACCTGCCGGCGGGGTGGGAGACCGAACTCGTCGACCAGTGCCCGCGCAAGATCCATGTCCCATCGCGGATAAAACAGCCGGCCGGCCTCCAATACGTGATCAACCTTGAAATTGTTGGGATACCGCTGACTTTCGCGGATGAAGCACATCCGGGAGAGCACACGGTCGTTCTCCGACGGATCCTCGCCGAACACCCTGACCTCGCCCGTGCTCGGGAAGTCCTGCGCGGTCAGGATGCGCATCAGGCTGGTCTTCCCGGCACCATTGCGACCCAGCAGGCCGGTGATGGAACCCTCCTCGATCGTCGCGCTCACGTCGTCCAGTGCCACCTGCCGGCCGAACCGGCGAGTGACGTGCCTCAACTCGATGAGCGCGCTCATTGCCCGAGGCCTTCCTTGATCATCACCAGCACCTGGTCCTTCTCGAATCCCAGCCGCGCGGCCTCGGCGAGCAGAGGCTCGACGTACTGCCTGCTGAACTCGTCCCGGCGCGAGGCTCGCAGCTTCTCTCGTGCGCCCGTCGACACGAACATGCCAATACCCCTTTTTTTGTAGAGAATTCCGTCCGCGACCAACTGTGCGAGGCCCTTGGCCGCCGTGGCCGGGTTGATCTGGTGAAACGCGGCCAATTCATTGGTGGACGGTGCACGCTCCTCCTCCTGAAGCGTGCCGTCGAGGATCTCACCTTCGATGCCCTCGGCGATCTGCTGGAAGATCGGACGATCTGTCTCCACCGCATCTCCTCGTTTACCGGTTCATTACTCAACTAATGAACCATAGAACGTCGCGCGTGTCCAGCCCCCAACGCACGCACCTCACGCAAACACAAACGGCAGGTGATGGGCCGAAGCCCACCACCTGCCGTCGCTACGCTCTGTCAGCTCTCGATGCTCACGGGTCTGTCAGCTCTCGATG
>CAYPQR010000338.1:0-3807 GCA_964412865.1 uncultured Intrasporangiaceae bacterium | reverse complement strand
CTCGGCGGGCCCCGTGCGCACGACCTGCTCGCCGCCCTGGACACCGTGCCGCAGGCGATCGGCACCACCCTCGCGATGCCCGCACCGACGGCGGTCGCGCAGGCCCTGCACGACGTGGAGCCGGTGCTGATCAGCGGAAGCGGCATCGACGCGCCGACGGCGCAGGAGGCCGCGCTGAAATACAAGGAGAGCACCTTCTTGTGGGCCGAGGCGCTCGGCGTCGAGTTCGCACTGCACGGCACACCGGCCTGCTATCGCGAGCGGATGGCCGGCATCATCATCCGGCCCGCCCACGACGATCACGGCCGCGCCGGGGAGCTCACCACCATGTTGCGCAGCATCGGCGCTCAGGTCCATCTGGTCGGTGCCGTCCCCGCTTCGGGTGACATCGAGGGCAGCGTCGACCTGCCGTTCGCCGACGTGCCCCTGCTCGCACGGCCCCTGGTGGGCATCGTCGCCCTGCAACGGCTCGTGGGCGAGCTGGCCGATCTGCAGGACGGCGACCCTGACACAACGCGAGGACACACCGAACCCTGGGCCTCGGCCATCGCGCGAGTGACCCTCTGATCCCGCGCGCCCAGTCGCCCCCTCAGTGCTCGAGGACCGCGGCCCGGCGAGGCAGCAGCGGCACGGCCACGAGGCACAGCAGACACAGGCCGATCACCGTGATCAGGCTCCCCGACATGGCGTGCACCTGCCCACCGGTCAGCGTCTGGAAGTAGACGGTCGTGACGGCCGCCGAGCCGATCGCGTTGGCCAGTTGCTGGATTGCGCTGACCGACCCGCTCGCGGCTCCCGCTTCGTCCTGCCGTATGTCGCCCAGGGCGGTGTCGAAGATCGACCCGAAGCAGGTCCCCGCGCCGATTCCGACGACGAGCGTGACGAGCAGGATCTGCCAGGCGCTTGCGTCCAGACCCGAATGCCGCACGACGGCGAGGAAGAGCACGGCGCCGACCGCGGTCACGATCAGCCCCACCAGCACGAGAACGCGGCCGAGCCGGGCGATCAGCGCCATACACAGGCCGGAGCCGATGATGATCCCGATGGTCAGCGGCAGCAGGCTCACGGACGTCCTGGCAGGGCTGTAACCCAGGCCGAGCTGGAGGAAGAGCGAGATGACGTAGATCAGCCCGGCGAAGGCGGCGAAGACGAGCAGCCCCATCACCAGGCCGGAGACGAAGCCGCGATTGTGAAAGAGGGTTGGCTTGAGAAGTGGTGTGGCGGAGGTGATCTGACGACGCGCGAACGCAGCGAACAGCATGGCCGCGACCACGAGGCAGCCGACCGGGACGGCGGTCCACCCGTCGGAGGAGCCGCTGATCAGGCCATAGAGCAGGGCGACCATCGTCGCCGTCAGCAGCGGTGCTCCGACCATGTCGATGCGCACCGTCGGATCCTTCTCGACGCGGGGAAGAACGGCGATGGCGACCAGAAGCCCCACACCTCCGACGGCGACATTGATGAAAAAGGCGGGCCGCCAGCCGAGCCCGAAGACGTCGGCGTCGATCAGGAAGCCGGCGAGGATCGGCCCGCCCACCGAGAAGACGCCGAGCATGGGCCCGAACGCGCCGAACGCCTTGGTCAGCATGTCGCGCGGGAAGGTGCGGGTCATGATCGCCATCCCCTGCGGTATGAGCAGCGCACCGAAGGCGCCCTGCAACAACCGGGCGACGACGATCGACGTCGCCCCTGATGCGATGCCGACGAGCGCTGACGCCGCGACGAATCCGGCCATCCCGACCAGGAAGGTCTGGCGCTGACCGAACCGGTCGCCGATGCGCCCGCCGAGGATGAGCAGCGAGCCCAGCGCGAGGGCGTACGACGCCGCGAGCCACTTGACCAGAGACTCGCCACCACCGATGTCGCGCACGATGCTGGGCGCGGCGACATTGGTGATGGTGGCGTCCATGAGGTCCAGGGCGTCGGCGATGAGCACCACGACGAGGGTGAGCCACAGGGTCCTGCTCGACGGAGTCGTCGGGGTGTGCTGTGCGGTCGCAACGTTCATACCTCCAAGATAACGAACATGTTCGTTACGAACAAGTTCGTCAAGAACAAGGTCGATACAGTAGGGGCATGAGTCCGGTAGCCAGCCGACGGGAACGACCGGCCAAGCCGGCGCTGTCACGGGAATGGATCGTCGCGGAGACGATCAAGATCATGCGCACCGAGGGTCTGGAGAAGGTCACCATGCGCCGCGTGGCGCGGGCCCTAGACACCGGCCCGGCATCCCTCTACGTGTATGTCGCGAACGTGGCGGAACTGCACGCAGCAGTACTCGACGACCTCGTCGGCTCGCTCGAGCCGGGAGCCGGAAACTGGCGCACGCGGCTCAAGACGCTGCTCGCCGGCTACGCAGCGGTCCTGTTCGAATACCCCGGCCTGGCGCGATCCGCCCTGGTGCTTCGGCCGACCGGCAAGAACTCGATCCGCTTCTACGACCAGATCCTCGGTCTGCTCCTCGAAGGCGGCGTCCCGGGCGATCAGGCGGCGTGGGGTGTCGATCTGCTCTTGCTCTATGTCACCGCCCACGCCGCCGAGCACAGCGCGCCGACGTCAGCAGACGTCCGCACGACACCGGAGGATGGAGCCGACCTCGGCACGATGTCGCGCGCGATGCACGAGGCGGACCCCGACGCCGCCCCTCATGTCGCAGCGCACGCCGACATGCTCGTGTCGGGCACACCCGCCCAGCGGGTCGAGTGGGCGATCGACAGCCTGCTCAACGGCATCGCCGCCACCCGTACTCCCATGCGCGCGGCCGCGCCTACCAGGTCTCGGTGACCTTCAGCAGCCCGCGCGGCTTGTCCGGGTCCTGGCGACGGTCCAGCGACAGCCGCCAGGCCATCTGCTGTAGCGGCAGGATGTCGAGCATGGGCGTGAATTCCTCCGCCACGCCCTGGGTCACCACCGGCAGTCCCGGCCGCTGCGCGGGCGTGCCGGCGTGGGCCGGGTCGTCCCCGACGCGCAGGACGTCGGCCCCCGCCTCCTCCAGCTTCGCCAGCACGGGCTGCATCGCCGAGCCGCCGGCACCCGGAGTGACCACAGCGATCACCGGCAGCTCGCCATCGACCATGGCGAGCGGGCCATGCAGCAGATCGGCCCCCGAAAACGCCTGGGCGGACAGATAGGACGTCTCCATGACCTTCAGCGCGGCCTCACGGGCGGTCGGATAGGAGTATCCCCGCGCCGTGGTGACCAGCCGCTGCGCGAAGCGGTAGCGCTGCGCCGCGGCATACGGGTAGGCACTCAGCTCGAGAGTGCGGGCAGCCGCATCCGGCAGCGCCAAGACATCGGGCACCTGACGCGGGTCGTCGCCGCCGAATAGCATTGCCAGCGCCAGCATCTCCGCCGTGTAGGTCTTGGTGGCCGCGACGGCGAGCTCCGCTCCGGCGCGCACGTCGATGTGATGGTGAGCCCTCTCCGCCAGGACGGACTGCGGATTGTTGGTCACCGCCACCGTCAGGGCCCCGCACGCCTTCGCGACGTCGAGGCTCTCGATCAGATCGGGAGAACCGCCCGACTGGCTGACGGCCACGAACACGGTGTGCCGCAGGTCGGGTTTGGTGTGGTACACGGTCAGGGTCGACGGCGACGCCAGGCCGGCGGGCCGCGCGCGCCGCGTCTCGACGAGGTACTTGCCGTAGAGTGCCGCGTGGTCGCTGGTGCCCCGGGCGGCAAACAGGACGACGTGCGGGTCGGACTCGGCGATCGCGTGCCGAGCCTCCGCGATCTCGGCGGCACCCTCGGCACGGAGCCGTTCGAGCACCTCGGGCTGTTCGGAAATCTCGCGTGCCATCAGCGTGC
>CAYPQR010000337.1:0-3808 GCA_964412865.1 uncultured Intrasporangiaceae bacterium | reverse complement strand
CGCGCGGCTGGGCCGTCCTCCTCCTCAACCCGAGGGCGAGCGACGGCTACGGCGCAGCGTTTCTGACCGCGACCGTCGGCGCGTGGGGCACCGGCGACGCAGCCGACTTCCTGGAGCCGCTCGACAGCCTGGTCGCCGAGGGCATCGCCGATCCGGACCATCTGGCGGTGGCCGGATACAGCTACGGCGGTTACATGACCTGCTATCTCACCGGCCATGACCGCCGTTTCGCGGCAGCCGTCGCCGGCGGCGTGTGTGCCGACCTGACCAGCCTTGCCGGCACCTCCGATATGGGCCGGCTGCTCACGGCATACGAGATGGGCACGTCGATCGGATCAGACGCGCTGGGGGAGATGTCGCCGTTGAGCAAGGTCACCGAGGTGACCACGCCGACGTTGGTGTTGCACGGTGCGGAGGACTCGCGTTGCCCGGTCGGACAGGCACAGCAATGGTTTTCGGCGTTGCGGGAGCAGGGCGTGCCGACGCGGATGGTGCTCTATCCCGGTGCCTCGCACCTCTTCCCGATCAACGGCCGCCCGTCACATCGCCTCGACTTCAACCACCGGGTCGTCGACTGGCTCCAGCAGTATGGCGGGGCCGGGTCCACGCGCCCGAGACTCGACCGGGCGCACTGGCATCGAAGGCTGGCCGAACTGGCGGCGCGGCACCGCGTGCCCGGCGCGCAGTTGGGGATCCTGCGGCTCGACGACGAGGAGGACGAGCTGGTCGAGGCAGCGACCGGCGTGCTCAACGTGGACACCGGCGCTCCGGTGAGCACCGACTCCCTTTTCCAGATCGGCTCGATCTCCAAGGTCTGGACGGCGACTGTCGCCATGCAGCTGGTCGACGAGGGCAAACTCTCCCTGGACACACCGGTGCGGGACGTGCTGACCGAGCTGACCCTCTCCGATCCGGATGTCGCTGAGAGGGTCACGCTGCGGCACCTGCTCACGCATACGAGTGGCATCGACGGGGACGTCTTCGCCGACACCGGCCGCGGCGACGACTGCCTGCGCACGTATGTCGAGCTGCTCGGCACGGCCGCGCAGAACCACCCGCTCGGGCTCACCTGGTCCTATTGCAATTCCGGCTTCTCGATGATCGGTTTGATGATCGAGCGCGTCACCGGGAAGACCTGGGACGCGGCCATCCGCGAGCGCCTGTTCACCCCGCTGGGCCTGACCCGGACAGTGACACTGCCCGAAGAGGTGCTGCTGCACGGGGCTGCAGTCGGCCATGTCGCCGAAGGTGACGGGCCACTCAGAGTCGCGCCGGTCGCGTTCCTGCCGCGGTCGTCGGGGCCGGCCGGCCTGATCACCTCGACGGTCCATGACGTGCTCGCCTTCGCCCGGATGCACCTGTCGGAGGGGCTGACGCCTGACGGGACCCGGGTATTGCGGCCGGAGACGGTGGCACTCATGCAGGACAGACACGTGGATCTGCCGGACAGGCATACATTCGGCGACTCGTGGGGGCTGGCCTGGATGCGCTTCCACTGGTCCGAGCAGCGGCTTGTCGGGCACGACGGCAACACGATCGGCCAGTCGGCGTTTCTGCGTCTGCTGCCCGAGGAGAAGCTCGCTGTCGTGCTGCTGACCAACGGCGGCGACGCGACGAGCCTGTATCAGGACCTTTTCCGCGAGATCTTCGCCGATGTCGCCGGCGTCGAGATGCAAGAGCCGCTCGGTCCACCCGCGGAGCCGGCCGCAGTCGACATCACACCGTGGCTGGGCACCTACCGACGGGAGTCCATGGAGACCGAGGTGTTCACCGGCGCGGACGGTCCGAGGCTGCGCATCACCATGAGCGGCATGCTGGCCGCGATGACGCCCGATCCGGTTCAGGAGGCCGCGCTGGTGCCGGTCGCGACCGACCTGTTCGTGATGCGGCAGCCCGGGACGCAGGCCTGGACTCCGGTGACCTTCTATCGGCCGGACGGCCGGCACCGCTACATCCACTTCGGGGCGCGGGCCGCCCCGGGGGTGTCCTGACACAGCAGCGCTCGGCACGATCATGGATGCAGCATCCGTGCATCGGAGGTGTCATCGACGTGAAGTCCGCTTGAATCTGAGGCGCTGCTGAAAAGCATTGTCATACAACATTTTTCGACGTTTCCGAGTTCAGCCCTTGCACATTGACTTCGAACAGGCGTATGATGAAGCATGAGTTCCGGGGAGAGTCGATCGCAGCGCCGCACAGGCGATCAGCGGTCGAGTGAGCCCGCCTTCGGGGAGCTTCCCGAGCCCGCGGATCTTCCGGTGCAAGGCGTGCCGGACGGAGCGGGCGTGCTGGCGGGTGTGCCTGCCGGGGCGGGATATGACGTCCCTCTCGGATCGGGGCCGGCGGCGCTGCACGAGTCGCAGTCGGCCCCGGAGGCGCTCGGGATGGTCGGCGATGGTTGCGGCCAGTTGTGCGACGAGCAGCTGGATGACGCGGCCCGGGCGCTGTTGGAGGCGCGTGCGCAGGCCGAACGGTCACTGGTGTTGGTGCTGGCCGACGCGCTGCAGCGTGGTGTGGTCGCCGACTCCGACAGCGGCGGGCCGCGACAGTGGGTCACCGATCGCGCCGGGGCGCTCGAGCCATACGAGGTGACGAGGGTCGTGAAGTCGGCCGAGGCGATCAATCGGGCCGAAAATGCCGGCCTGCGCGCCCTGCTCGTCTCCGGTGAACTGACCGCCGCGCAGTTGATCACGGTGCTGAGAGAAGCGCCCAAGGCATTGGCCGTGTTGCCCGACGCCGATCGGGAGGAGATCCTGGGCCATTACGTGCGTGCCGCCCAGGACGGTTGCGGGCGCCGCGAACTGCGAGAGCTGACCCGCCGAATCGTCGACGAGTTCGGTGGTGGACAGGGTGCCGACGACGAAAACACGGCCCAACAGGCGGAAACGCTGACCTGTCACGACCTGCCCGGCGGATTGGTCGAACTCATCGCGGTGCTGTCGCCCGCGCACGCCGCACAGATCATCGAGGCGATCACCGCTCTGGCGAAGCCGCAGAAGCAGTGCGACCCCGACACGGGGGAGACGGTCCGTGATCCGCGCACACCGGCCAAGCGCCGCGCGGACGCGTTGCTCGAGATCGTCGGTGCTGCCGCGCGGGCCGGCGGTGCCGGCGCGATGCGCTCGACCGCGAAAGTCATCGTCACCATGGGTCTGGCATCGCTGCTGCGACGCTTGGACAATGCAGGGTATGCGGTCACGGCGACGGGACGCACCATCGACGCCGGCACGGCCAGGCAGTGGGCCTGCGCCGCCGAATTGATCCCGGCTGTGCTCGGTCCTGACGGAGCACCGATGGACGTCGGGCGCGAAGTGCGAACCTTCACGGGAGGCCTGCGCACCGCGATCATCTTGCGCGACCGGCACTGCACCTTCCCAGGGTGCGATCGGCCGCCGGGCTGGTGCGAAGGGCACCATATTGTGCCCTGGTGGGCGGGAGGCGAAACCTCCAAGGACAACGGCACGCTGCTGTGCGCGCGACATCATCACGTCGTGCACTCGCGCGGGTATCTGGCCGAGGTCACCGACACCGGTGTGATCTGGGATCTGACGCCCGGGAGAATGCAGCACCTGCCCGCCGTGGCGGACGACGCCGCGTAAGGGCCGCATGAAGGCGGTGGTGGCGTCGAGCGGCCTGGCATCGCCGGCCAGGGGCTCTGTGGCGAAACACTTTCACCCCTGGCTGGTCGAGTTTCCTTGGCACTTTTGGTGACGCCTTGCAGGCGTGAAAGTAGCCCACTCCCAGCTGGTCGAGTAGCGAGCGCCCCAGCGCGAGCGCATCGAGACCTCGTAAGATGCGTTGCCAAGCC
>CAYPQR010000336.1:0-3817 GCA_964412865.1 uncultured Intrasporangiaceae bacterium | reverse complement strand
CCTCCCGCTGGCAGAGCAGCCTGCTCGACCGGCATCGTCCGCTGTGGGAGATCCACGTCGTCGAAGGCCTGGCCGACGGGAAGGTCGCCGTGTTCACCAAGGTGCACCACGCGCTCGTCGACGGCGTCTCGGCGCTACGTCTGCTGCAGCGCTCCTGCAGTCCCGATCCGCAGGCGCGAGAGTGCCGTCCGCCGTTCAGCCTGCCCGATTCGAGCAGTGCGCCGAAGGAGACGACCGGCCTGCCGATCCCGTCACTCGGCGACATCGCGCGCAGCAGCGGTGATCTGGCCCGGCAGGTGGCGAGCCTGGGCCCCAACGCGTTCAAGGTCGTCTCGCGGGCGGTCCGTGACACGGGATACACGGCGCCGTTCGAGGCGCCTCGCACGATCCTCAACGGGCGGGTCGGTGGGGCGCGCCGATTCGTCGCCCAGAGCTTCGCGATGGATCGATTCCACAGCGTCGCCAAGGCCACCGGTGTGACGGTCAACGATGTCGTCCTCGCCGTATGCGGCGGCGCCCTGCGCACCTACCTCGACGAGTTGGGCGCGCTGCCCGAGCAGTCGCTGACCGCGATGGTGCCGGTCAGCCTGCGGCGCGGAACGTCGGGCGGTGGAGGCAACAACCTGGGTGCGATCATCGTCAGGCTCGGCAGTGACACGGCCGACCCCGAACTGCGGCTGAAGTCCGTGCACGAGTCGGCACTCGCGGCCAAGTCGACGCTGCGCGAGCTCAGCCCGCTGCAGGTGATGCTGCTGTCCGCGGTCAACATCGGCGGCCTCGGCCTGGCCGGTGTCCCCGGCTACCTCCGGCTCGGCAATCCGCCGTTCAACCTCGTGATCTCCAACGTGCCCGGGCCGCGAAAGCAGATGTATTTCAACGGTGCCCGGCTGAGCGGCTTGTATCCGGCATCGATCCCCTACGACGGGATGGCGATCAATCTCACCCTGGTCACCTACGACGACCAGGTCGACTTCGGCATCACCGCCTGTCGCACGAGCGCACCGTCCGTGCAACGGCTGATCCATCATCTGGAGGATGCGCTGGCACAGCTCGAGCAGGCCTGCGCCTGACACCTCGGCCGACATCCCGCAGCGCGGCGAGGATGCCGGGAGGCCCGGGAAAATCGGGTGACGGCGGGCCCGCCGTGCGTCACAGTGGTGTCCTGTGGGACATCTGGACGTCAACGCAATCGAATACTTCCTACCCGATGGGCGAGTCCTGTTGGGCGGCGTCACGTTTCGCGTGGGCGAGGGGAGCAGGACCGCCCTGATCGGGCCGAACGGCGCCGGCAAGACCACGCTCCTGCGCATCCTGGCCCAGAAGGTCGACCCCCACGGCGGAGCGGTGACGCGCAGTGGCGGTCTCGGCGTCATGCCCCAGTTCATCGGGCAGATGGGCCGGTCCGCCGGCCCCCGGGACGACGGCCCGGTGACGGTGCGCGACCTGCTGGTGAGTGTGGCGCCGCCGCCGGTGCGCGCCGCCGCTCAGGCAGTCGACCGTGCCGAGCTGGCCATGATGGAGCGCGACGACGAGCCGACCCAGCTGGCCTACGCCCAGGCCCTTGCAGACTGGGCGGAGGTCGGTGGTTATGACGCCGAAACCCGCTGGGACGTATGCACGGTGGCGGCGCTGGGCATGCCATACGAGAAGGCGCAGTGGCGTGACGTCGGCACGCTGTCCGGCGGTGAGCAGAAGCGGCTCGTGCTCGAGTCGTTGCTGCGTGGCCCCGACGAGGTGCTGCTGCTCGACGAGCCCGACAACTATCTCGACGTGCCATCGAAGCGATGGCTGGAGGAGCAACTGGTCGCGTCGCCCAAGACGGTGCTGCTGGTCAGCCACGACCGCGAACTGCTCGATCGGGTCGCGACGCGGGTGGCGACGCTGGAGGTGACCGCCGGGGGCGCGACCGCGTGGGTGCATCCAGGTCCGTTCCGCACCTACCACCGGGCGAGGGAGGACCGGCTCGCCAAGCTGGACGAGTTGCGCACCCGGTGGGACGAGGAGCATGCGAAGCTCAAGGCGCTGGTGCAGATGTACAAGACGAAGTCGGCATACAACGACAGCATGGCGAGCCGATACCGAGCGGCACAGACTCGACTGGCGAAGTTCGAGGAAGCCGGTCCGCCGGAGGCCCTGCCGCGCAGGCAGAACGTGCGCATGAGGCTCTCCGGGGGCCGCACGGCCAAGCGCGCGGTGATCTGTGAGGGGCTGGAGCTGTTCGTCGGTGACGCGCCCGGAGCGGCCGGCGAGGCGGTCGGTGACGTGCGGCCGTTCGACGTCGAGATCTGGTATGGCGAGCGGGTCGCGGTGCTCGGTCCGAACGGTTCCGGCAAGTCGCACTTCCTGCGCCTGCTGGCCGCGGGCGGCAGCGATCCCGAGCCGTGGCAACTTCCCGTGGGCGACGAGCGTCCGCCGGCCGTGCGGCACCGCGGCACGGCGCGCCTCGGGTCCCGTGTCCGGCCGGGCTGGTTCGCGCAGACCCATGAGCAGCCGGCATTGCGGCACCGCACGCTGCTGGAGATTTTGCATCGGGGCGATGAGCACCGCGACGGTATGCCGCGCGAGCAGGCGGCGCGGGCGCTCGACCGCTACGAGCTGGCGCGGTGTTCCGAGCAGACCTTCGGGTCGCTCTCGGGCGGCCAGCAGGCGCGTTTCCAGATCCTGTTGCTGGAGCTCGGCGGCGCGACCCTGCTGCTGCTCGACGAGCCGAGCGACAACCTCGACCTGCACTCGGTGGAGGCGCTCGAGGAGGGCCTTGCGCACTTCGACGGCACGGTCATCGCCGTGACGCACGATCGCTGGCTTGCCCGCGAGTTCGACCGCTTCCTGGTGTTCGACGCAGATGGTCGGGTGCGGGAGTCTCCCGAGCCGGTGTGGGGTGAGCGCTGACCCTCGCCGAGAGGCATACATTTCCGCTCAGAGGTCCACAAAATATGTGGACCTCTGAGCGCGTATGTATGCCTCTCGGCGTCAGGGGGTGGGGCGCTGGCCCGAGGGAGGATCGATCGGCATCAGGCAGGTGTATGCGGCGACGCGGCGGGCTCCGGGGGAGCCCGCGCCGATGCGCCGATACCGCTCCATGACCTCGCCGATCTCGGCGGCGAGGGCGGTGAGCTGCTCGGTGGTGACGAGCACGGCGTGGTCGGTGAGTCCGCACGCCTGCTGCCAGGTGTCGGGCCACTGGGACTGCCGCGTCACCCAGTCGTCGGCGCGCTCGGCGAAATGCTGCACGTAGTCGCGCTGCAGCCAGAGCGCGGCGGCCGCCTCGTCGTCGTCGAGCGGTTCGTCGGCCGGATCGTCCGTCGGCGCGGCCGTCGCCGCCCATACCCGCCGCCGTCCGTCGCCGTGCCCGGTGTCCTCGACCAGACCGGCCGCCTCGAGCCGGCGCAGGTGATAGCTGGTGGCGCCGGTGTGCGTGTCGAGCGCGGCAGCCAGGCTCGTGGCGGTCGCCTCGCCGTGCACGCGCAATTGGGCGAGGATGCGCGATCGGAGCGGGTGCGCGAGCGCGCGCAGGCTCTGGGATCGCTGTGGGTTCGGTGGCACAGAATGCACAATACCTGTGCATAATCGTTGTGGGAAATGCGCGATATGGTTGCTGAAGCTCGGAAAATCCCCGGTATGACGGGCATTTCGCTCGATTTGGAGCACTCTGTGCGGGCCCGTAAACTTGTGAACTGTTGCGCTTTGCGCCCACATACCACGCTCGACCGAGTGTCGAGCCGACAGAGCAACCGCTCCATCGACGATCGAAGAGAAGGTAACCAACTCGTGCGCACCTACACGCCCAAGCCGGCGCAGATCCAGGAGGACCGCACCT
>CAYPQR010000335.1:0-3819 GCA_964412865.1 uncultured Intrasporangiaceae bacterium | reverse complement strand
TTCGACGGTGTCGTCGTCGGCCACCGGCACCGCACACTGGGCGACGATGGCCCCGGTGTCGACGCCCTCGTCGACGACGAACAGCGTCGCGCCGGTGACCTTGACGCCGTAGGCGAGCGCGTCGCGCGGCCCATGGATGCCCGGGAAGCTCGGCAGCAGCGCGTTGTGGCTGTTGAGGTAGCGCCCGCCGAACTTCGCGAGGAATTGCGCACCGACCAGCTTCAAGAAGCCGGCCGAGACGACCATCTCGGGGTCGTATGCCGCGACCTTCTCGGTCAGAGCGCGGTCCCACTCGTCGCGGTCGGCATAGTCGCGCACCCGCGTGACGAAGGTCGGGATGCCGGCCCGCTCGGCGCGCTCCAGCCCCGCGACGCCCGGCCGGTCGGATCCGACGGCCGCGACGCGCACACCGTAGGCCGGATCGCTGCAGGCATCGATCAGCGCCTGCAGCAGGGTGCCCGATCCGGAGATCAGGACGACGACGGGCACGAGATCTGGCGCGGTGGTCGGCACAGCGGCAGGCTAGTCGATCCGGGCCGGGGTCGACGCGCGGGCCGCGGCGCCCGATTGCCGGGGTGGCCATCACCGCCCGCGGACTCGGCCGTTTCGCGCCGCTCCCCTACCATGGAATCTCACGCACACAGTTCGACGAACGTCAGGAGCATCGTGGCCGATCGGTCCGTCACCTCCCCTGCCGCCCGGCACTCGCGCCGGTCGACGGGGTATGTCGTGCTGGGCTTCCTCGCGACGTTCATGCCGATGCCGTTCAACATCGTGGCGGTGGTGCCGCTGGTCGCGGCGGCCGTCGAGTCGGCGCTCACGCTGCGCGCGATGAGAGCCGACGGCGCGCCGGCACCGATGCGCCGATGGACCGGCGTGAGCATCGGCGTCACCGTCGTGCTGATCGCCATGGTCGCGATGCCCTACCTGTTCTGGGGTTCCACCCGCGACTACAACGAGTGCATGAGCGGCGCCAACACCGCCGCCGCCCAGTCGGCGTGCAAACAGAACTTCGCAGCCCCGACCGGCGACGTCGAGTCGTATCTGATCGACCACTGACCGCCGTCAGCGGCGCGTGCGCAGCCAGTGCAGCGCCGCGGCGGCGGCGCACGCACCCGCCGCCAGCTCCACGAGCAACAGCGGGAACATCGTCCACGACGCCCCGACATGCTCCAGCGCACCCGGACTGACGCGGGCCCTCGCACACCACGCGAGCAGCGTCAGGGCGACAGCGGCCATCGCGGCGGCCGTCGCCGACGTCGCCAGCTTCGCCGTCACCGGTGCCAGCAGGCTGTGCCCCGCGCACGCCCGCCATCCGATGAACCCGCCGATCAGCACCGGTAGGACGGGCGCGAGCCCCGCCCACGCCGGCATCGGGCCGGCGTCCGGGACGGCACCCAGCGCGGGCAGCATCGGCAGCACCCCCGCATGCACGCCGGACGTCGAGACGGTGACGGCGCCGATGTGCACGCCGGCTCCGGTCAGCGTGGCTGCGGCATACAGGGCCAGGTTGGGCAGCAGCGTGACCTGGAGCAACGACAGGATGACCGTGCCGGTGATCCCGGCATGCAGCTGACCGTTGACCGTCTGCATCCGGCCGAGATGCGCGACCGCGAGCAGCACCACGACCACCGCGCCGAGCGCGACGAACACGACGACGCCCTGGGCCGCCGGCCGCACGGCACGTGGCACCGCGGACGGCAGTCGCTCCCGAAGGCCGATGGGCGGGAGCTCCGACTCGCTCTCGAGGTCCTCGCGCCACTGCGCCCACCCGAGACCGACGGCGGCGACGACCAGGGCGCCGGGCAGCACCGTCCAGATCACCACGTGCGCGGCGCCGATCCTCGACGCGACCGACATCGCCAGACCGGCGACCAGGTAGCCACCGACGAATGCCGCGCACATCTGCCACCATGCGCGCGACAGTCTGGGCCCGGGCTGCACCGTCGCCAGCAGCGCCCGTGCCGCCGACTTGGCGAGGTAGACGGCCAGCAGGGTGACCAGCAATGGAGCGAGGACGAGTTGCTCGACGCCGTCACCGGGCACGGCGACGGACCCTCCGTGCACCAGTGCCCAGCCCGCGGCGACGAAGGTGAGTGTGCCCGTCCATGACGCGCTGCTGTGCGGATCGACCACCCACGCGATCAGCACCGGCATCAGCATGAGCAGCGCGAGGCTGAGTGCGGCGACCAGGCCGTAGCCCGCTGCGGCGGCGAGGGTGCGCCGGTCGGCTGACTCGTCTGGCTCGAGGGCCGAATTGTTTGCGCGCTCCAAAAGACTCATGACAGCGCCCATCGTCCCTTGCCGGGCGCCCGGATCGGCGGCGGCGCGCCGCAGGGCGGCACCGACTTTGGCTGCGGACGCGCCGGGCCGCCGAGCGGTGACCTACGAGTTCTTCTGCCAGCCCACGTCCTCCGGCTCGGCACTCGCCCAGCCCGACGGGCCGTAGTTGGCCAGGCCCTTCTTGACGGCATACGTCACCGGCGAATTGAACAGCGGAATGTATCCGACAAGGCTCAACGCGGCGGCCTCGGCCTTGTTGGCCTGCGACACCGCCGTCGTCGGGTCGGCGATCGTGGTGACCTTCTTGGCCATCGCGTCGATCTTCTTGGAGCCGACGCCTGTCAGGTTGTTGCCGGACGTCGTGCAATACATCGAACAGGCCAGGATGTAGCCGAACGGGTCACGGGTCTCCGTCGACACCGCCACGACGTCGTACGAGCCGTCGGTCAGGGTCTTCGAGAAATCCGAGTTGGGCCGATTGTCGACCTCCATCTTGAGTCCCGCCTCCTTCGCCATGGACTGTTGCGCACGCGCCAGCGTCGAGCCGGACGACGAGTCACCGAAGTCGACGTAGCTGAGACTCGCCGTCTTGCCGTCCTTGTGGAAGTAGCCGTCCTCACCCATCTTCCAGCCGTGCGAGGTCATCAGCTTCTTGGCCTTGGCGACGTCGTGCTTCAGCCATGGGGTGTTGTTCTCGTAGCTGGGCATCCACGGGAGGACGTTCAGCGACCCGGGCAGCCTCTCCGGCTTCCAGTTCATTCCCTGGAACTTGATCTTGGTCAGTTCGCGCCGGTCGGTCGCCAGCGCGAACGCCTTGCGGGCATACGTGTGCTTGAACAGGTCTCCGCCCTGCCCCATCATGTACATGCTGACCTGGGTGCCGAACCCGCGCCTGACCTGGACGTTCTTCATGTCCTTGATCTGCGCCAGCCGGTCTTGGCTGGAGACGCTCGTTTCGTCGAGCTGGCCGTTCTGGAACGCGTTGATGGAGGCCTGATCCTGCATGCCGGTGATGACGATCCGGTCGAGCTTGGGCTTCTTACCCCACCAGTCGGGGTTCCTCTCCAGCACGACCTTCGCCTTCGAATAGCTCTGGTATTTGAAGGGGCCGGCCAACAGGTCGTTGTTCGGATCGCCGACCCAGCCCTGCTTGTAGAACGCCGGGTCCAGATTCTTCGGGTTCTCCAGCTGGGCGAAGATCTCCTGGTATGGGTAGTAGGGCTGGTCGAACGTGACGATCGCCTCGTGCGCGTCCTTGCCCTTCGTCACGCTCTTGATCCGCTCGTAGCCGGTCGTCGACACAGGGTTGTATTTCTTCGACGCGCCGCTCTGCGTCTTCCAGGTGGCCTCGAACGCCTTCCAGGTGATCGGGTCGCCGTTGTTCCACTTGGCCTTCGGGTTCAGCTCATACTTGACGACTTCCGGCTTCTTGCTGACGAGCGTGGCCGACAGCAGGTAGTCCTTGTCGGGTTTCGGCTGCCCGCCGACGGTGAAGTCCCACAGCTGCGGTGACGTCCAACTGTCAAGGTTGCCAAC
>CAYPQR010000334.1:0-3848 GCA_964412865.1 uncultured Intrasporangiaceae bacterium | reverse complement strand
GGCGGCCGCCCCACGTGAACCGGTGACCAGCGGGTAATTCTGCCAGAAAGGCAGCTACCGGTCTAAACGAGAATGGTTCCCAACTCATTCCCGGGCCCCGCCGAATGGACCACCTACCGCCCGAGCGGAGCACACACACGTGCTCCACCGGGCCGGCTTGTCATCCACTCGGGCTACGGGTGACGCGGTAGTAAATCTTTTACACATTCTTTAACTGCTCCGAAAATAACGCTGCGTCAAGTCGTGCCAGATTGGGCGGTGAGCCTCTCTCCCCGACCGATCGAATCCACCCGGAGGTCCCATGGTCAAGCCCATCACCCGCCGCAACTTCCTGGCCGCCGGCCTTGCCGTGCCGCTGGTCGCCGCGGCATCCCCCGCCCTCGCCGTGGACCGCCACGACCAGTTCACCGAGGCGGCCCGGCGATACGGCGTGCCGGCGGCCGTGCTCGCGGCGTTCTCCTACGACCAGAGCCGATGGGAGGACCACAACGGCGCACCGAGCACCAGCCTCGGCTACGGCCCGATGCACCTGATCGACGGGGCCGCCGCCGAGCGCGCCCGGAAGACGGCCGGCAAGCAGGGGGCCAAGGTCATCGACACCCTCGGCCTCGCCGCCGACCTGACGGGCCTGTCGAAGGAGAGGCTGCGCAAGGACACCGGTGCCAACATCCTCGGGGCCGCGGCCGTCATCGCCGAGCACCAGCGCCGCCTCGGCCACGCCACCGGCACCGACACGGCTCCCGCGACCTGGTATGCCGCCGTCGCCACCGCGAGCGGCCTGGGACGAGCCGACGCGCAGCGCGACTTCGCCGACGACCTCATGGCCGACCTGCGCAAGGGCGTCCGCAAGGACACCTCCGGGGTGCGCCTGCATCTCGACGCGACGCACGTGGGGGACGTCACCCCGCAGCGCCGCCTGCTGGACGACCGGGTCCGCGAGGCCGGCCGTCACCACCGGCACGGGCCGGTCGATGCCCCGCGGGGCCTGCATGTCGAGTGGATCGAGGCGCCCTACGAGAACTACGGCGACGACCCCAGCACCTACGGCAACCACGACCTCGGCCACCGGCCGCGCAGCCCGAAGCTGAACCAGATCGTCATCCACGACACCGAGTGCTCGTATGACGAGGCGATCGACCTGGTCACCGATCCCACCTACCTCGCGTGGAACTACACCGTCCGCTCCGCCGACGGCCACATCGCCCAGCACCTGCGCACGAAGGACGTCGGGTGGCATGCCGGCAACTGGTATGTCAACAGCCACTCGATCGGCATCGAACACGAGGGATATGCGCCGACCGGCGCGCAGTGGTTCAGCGAACCGATGTATCGCCGCTCCGCGCGGCTGGTGAGCTACCTCTG
This sequence comes from uncultured Intrasporangiaceae bacterium, assembly GCA_964412865.1. Taxonomy (GTDB): domain Bacteria; phylum Actinomycetota; class Actinomycetes; order Actinomycetales; family Dermatophilaceae; genus Leekyejoonella. The sequence goes on along the minus strand of CAYPQR010000334.1, from coordinate 2,486 downwards.
CCGGGAATACCGCATCCCGATGGACCGCGCGCACATCCTCGGCCACGACCAGGTGCCCGCGATCCTCACGCCATACATCCCCGGGATGCATTGGGATCCGGGGCCGTTCTGGGACTGGGAGCACTACTTCGAGCTGATGGGTGCGCCCTTGCACCGCGGCACGTCACACCGTCCGGCGCGAGCCGGGGACGTGGTGCGGATCCTGCCCGGGTTCGACGACAACCACCAGCCCGTGTCGGGCTGCGGCGACGACCCGAACGCGGCCTGCCCGGTGCAGGGCACCAACTTCGTGACGCTGCGCACGGGGCCGTCCCACGACGCTCCCCTGGTCAACGACCCCGGCCTGCACCAGGACGGCCAGCCGGCGACGACGGGCGTCTCCGACATCTCCGCCCGAGCCGCCTCGGGCACCGACTTCGTCGTCGCCGACGTCGACGGCGACTGGACCGCGATCTGGTATCTCGGCGTCAAGGCGTGGTTCCACAACCCGCGCCATCGCGCGACGGCACGGGTCGTCGTGCGTGGCCGGGCGGTGACGCCGCGAGGTGACTCCGCGCCGGTGTACGGACGCTGCTACCCGGAGGCCTCGGCATACACCGATCCCGACGACGTGCAGGTGGTCGAGCCGCTGCTCTATACCGCGCAGGCCGGCCAGGCATACGCCCTCGTCGACGACCACGTGCCGACCGACTACTACAAGGCCAAGACGTTCTCGCCCGACACTCCCGACGACCACATCGACATCGTCGGGCACGACCGCTATCTGATGGTCAACTTCGGGCACCGCATCGGGTATGTGCGCGCAGCCGACGTGCGACCGGCCGGTTGACACCGCCACTCATGAGTCGCCCGCTCGCGCGCCTATAGGGCCGTTCATGGGTCCTATAGGCGCGCGAGCCTTCGGCGCTGTTGCCCTCAATCTGCAGGACGCTGCGTAGTCCGCTGGTGACGTCTGTCGGTCCTCCAGCCTCTCGGGACCCCGACCGCCTCAGGGCGGTAAACGCTGTCGGGCCAGCAGAAGCTGGCTCGCGCGACGACCTCGGGCCGCAGCTTCAGGTACCCGGAGCCGAAACGCGGCGACGCACCGTACGGGTCGTCGCGGCGGTTCCAGGCTCCGTAGATCGGGCGGTCGACAGGATCTGCATCGTCATACCGGCCCTCGAAGACCCTGCTCTCCCAGCGCTGCCGGTCACCACCCGGCCGGGCGGTGAGGCCGCCGTTGGATGTCCCAGTGACCCACTGACTCCAGTAGGCACCTGCTGCCACGATCGCATCGAGCACAGTGCCCTGGCCGAACCCCCAGCCCGGATGAAGTGCACACAATGCAAGGCGCCACCGCGAGACCGTATCAAGACCGACCGAAGTCGCCCCGCCAGAGGATCGACGACCGGAGAGGCGTCCGAGCATCCAAGGGGGCGGCCTTCTGCCATGATTGGCTATCGCTTGGTACGGGGGGCCGTGACAGGTCAAGCCCCGACCGGCGCCATGTCGTCAATGACCTTGGTGCCGACCGATGTCGCGGGAGCCGTGCAGGACGCGGATGACGAGGATGACGGGATCCTGGTCGGGAGTGTCGCGGTAGAACACCCCGTACGGAAATCGCCGCATTCGGGCCCGCCGCAGGCCAGGGAACCCGTCGACAGGTGGCGCGCCGTGCGGAAAGGCCCTGATGCGGGCGATCACCGTGTCAAATGCGTCGGCAAAGTTCTCGCTCAGAGCCGGATCGATCCCTGCGTAGTGGTCTCGTGCGCGGCGCAGATCATCGACGGCGTGCTCGCCGAGGACGACCGTCACTCGTGCGGCCACAACTCACGGCGGACATCGTCCCACTCACGCTGCGCACCCGGGTGCTGGTCGGCCTCGTCGAGGGCCTCCACGAGCGCACGCCGCTCGGCGTCGGTCGGAACATAGATCGACTCGCCGAAGTGCGAGCGCAGCGCCTCTTGGATGACCTCCGAGCGGGAGCGATGCTCAATGCTTCGGGCCCGCTCGACCAGATCGTAGAGCTCCTCGGGGAGCGTGACCGCCACCTTGCGAACCACCACATCAACCTCCACACGAGTATGACTAAATCATACCTCGGGCTGAGTCACGCCTTCACTGTCGGCTTGTGCATACCCCTCCGCGCGTGGGCTGCAAACGCGCAGCCGCCACCGCGGCGGGCCCACCACTGTCCACGTTCATCCGGCAGGCTGCGCTTGGTGCCGCGGGTCCTGCTGGATGCGCGCGCCGTCTCCGCTCAGGTAGCAGCTATCCAGAACGAGGCACGCAAGCTCGCTGCCCTCCTGCGCGGCGACGCTGCCGGATCAACTCCTCGCCCAACGACCAAACGCCGACGCCTCAGCGCGTCCCGGAGCGGGATCGGCATACGGAGCATGCAGCGAGAACGCCGTCGCCCGGACCACTGCAGTGATCCGGGCGACGGCATGGCTCAGCACCAGGCAGCTCAGTCCTCGTCGTCGAGCTTGATCGAGCTGGTCTGCTGC
>CAYPQR010000333.1:0-3851 GCA_964412865.1 uncultured Intrasporangiaceae bacterium | reverse complement strand
AGGTCGCCTTGACGGCGTCGCGCATCTGGGCGATCTCCCATTCGTCCTTCAGCAGGCGCAGCGTGGAGAGGAACCGGGCGAGGTCTGCGTCGGCCTCGAGGTCGGTGTCGGCCTCGTGCTCCGCCTCCTGCTCCGCGCTCTGGTCGCGGACCTTGTCCACGAGCGCGGCGATGTCGGCGTCGGCGTCTCGCAGCACCCGGAGCCGCACGGTGCCCGCGTCCTTGGCGATGGCGTCCGCGAGCTCGTCGATGTGGCGTGCGGTGATGCCGAGCTCGGCCTCGACGTCGTCGATGGTGGGGCGGGCTCCGACCCAGAATTCGCCATACCGCGCGTCGCCGAAGAACTCTTCGGTGTCACGGCCGGCAAGGGGCCGGAAATAGAGCACGGCGTCGTGGGATTCGCCGCGCGGCTCCAGCACCAGCACCGCATCGGGCTCGCGGTCGCTGCCCAAGCCGGTCAGATGGGCGAATGCCGAGTGTGGCCGGAAGACGTAGTCGCAGTCGTTGCTGCGCACCTTGAGCCCGCCGGCCGGGATGACGAGACGTTCGCCGGGATACTGCCGGGAGACCTTGTCGCGGCGCGCCGCGGCGAATGACGCGACGTCGGCCCGCTGTGTCACGGTCGGCGTGCGCGGCGCCCAGCCGGATGCGACGAAATCGCGGAACGCCTGGCTGGAGGGCCGGCTGCGATGCTCTGCCTGATGCTGCTTCTCACTCACCCACCCATCGTTGCACGGGTCACGGAGTCGTCCAGGACCACGTCGACAAGATGGCCTCCTGGGTTTGATCGGCCTTCCCCGCGGCGTCGGCGTCGGCGGTCATCGTGGTGGTGTAGACGGCCTCGTCGTGGATGACGAAATACTGTGTCTGCACGATCTTTTGGCCGTTGGCCGTGCGGGTGATGCTGTAGCCCTTCGCGGGCTCACCCCCGATGTCGCGACCCTGCACGTTGTGCACTTTCGCGCCCTGCTGGCGGATCGAGATCTTCGCCTGCTTGAGGATGTCGTCGAGGTCGGGCATCGGTTGCGGCTGCTGGCGGATCACGTTGAACGTGGAGTAGAAGCCGTTCGACGCGTCGGGCGCCTGCAGGAACAGCACCGTGTCCTTGTGCTTCTTCGTGGTCTTCTTCCACCCGGTCGGCACGACGAGCGCGAACGACTTCTTGGTGTCCTTCGTGCTGCCCTTCGCCGGCGAGGTGACGACGGTCGGGCCGGGCGACTCGGGCGGTGCACCGGTCACCGTCGACGGCGCCTGCGTGCCCGTGGACGATGAGGTCGAGTCGGTGAACTGGCAGCCGGTGAGGGACAGGCAGACCAGGGCTGGCAGGGCGGCTGTGGCAAGGATCCGTCGTCCGGTCATGGGCGGAAGGGTACGTGGCCAACCTTGCTCTCCGCCGTCCGGCGTGCGGGTGGCCGTCGGTGCATGCTGTCCGCACCGCGGAACGCTCGGACTTGCACGACAGCTGGTCAGCCGAAGGCGGCTAGCGAGAGCTGTTGCCACTCGCGCCAGGTGCGCACTCGCTCCCGATAGAGCGCGGCGATGTCGTCGAAGGACCTGCCCAGCAGCAGTCTGAGCGGCGGCCGGTCGGAGTCGACCAGTTGGAGGATCGCCGATCTGGTCGCGTGCGGATCGCCGACCTGGAAGTCCGGTTCCGTGGCGGCATGAACGGTGTCGTAGTCCGCGTGCCGCACGCTGCGTCGCGCTCCGCGCGCGAGCCAGTCGGTGGCGTAGGGGCCCGGCTCTACGTTCGTGATGTGAATGCCGAACGGTGCGACTTCCTGCGCAAGGGACTCCGAAATCCCCTCCAGTGCCCACTTGGACGCGTGATACGCGCCGATGCCGGGGAATGCGCGCACTCCGCCCTCACTGGTGACTTGCAGGATGTGGCCGCGGCGTTGTGCGCGCATCACCGGGAGCACGGACTGGGTGACCCACACGGCACCGAAGAAGTTCGTCTCGAGTTGCGCTCGCAAGTCGGCCTCAGTGAGCTCCTCGACCATCCCGAAGTGCCCGTAGCCCGCATTATTGACGGCGACGTCCAGCGACCCGAACCATGACACGGTGCGCCGCACCGCGGCGTCGACGGCCTGACGGTCGGTCACGTCGAGCCGGATCGGCAGCACGGCATCGCCATACCGACGAGTCAGCGGCGCGAGCTGGTCGGGGTGGCGGGCGGTGGCTGCGACACGATCGCCGCGATCGAGTGCGGCTTCCGCCCACTCGCGCCCGAACCCGCGTGAAGTGCCGGTGATGAACCATGTCTTCGTCATGTGTCTTCTCCTGTATTGCGTTGACACCACCCATGATTGCCGGAAACGATGGCATTCCACCAGCGAAGATCTAGCATAAGAGGTATGCGAAATAGACATGTCTTGGTTTGCTGCGCATGCCTGATCTGACCCTGGCGGGCCTCACCGTCGTGCGAGCCGTGGCGGACAGGGGATCGTTCACAGCCGCCGCCGACGCGCTCGGCTATACGCAGTCGGCGGTGTCGCGCCAGGTCGCGGTGGCGGAGACAGCGTTGGGCACGTCGTTGTTCATTCGCGGGGCGCGCGGGGTCGTTCCTTCTGCGGCGGGTGAGATCGTGGCCCGCCGCGCAGCAGCCGTTCTCGACGAGGTCGATGCCGCCGGCCGGGAGTTGGCCGCGCTGCGGGATCGCGTGTCGGGGCGGGTCGTCGTCGCGGCGTTTCCCGCGGCCTGCGCGGTGCTGGTGCCCCGGACGGTGGCGCGGCTGCAGCGGGAACATCCCGGGGTGAGGTTGCAACTCGGTGAGTCCTCGACGCCGACACAGCTGCGGCAGGTGCGCGGTCGTCGGATCGACGTCGCGGTCATCGGAGTCGGGCACGGGTTGCCAGAATACGATCTCGGCGGTCTGCGCCGGCAGTTGCTCCTCGACGGCCGGCTCCTGGTCGTCGTGTCCGCCGACCACCGGCTCGCGCGACGAGAGCGCGTGCCGGTGAGCGATCTCGTCGAGCAGCCATGGATCGTCGGACGCGGTGCGCGTGGTGACCCTCAGTTCGGCGCATGGCCCACCCTGCAAGATCCCGTGATTGCATACTCCGCGAGGGAGTGGCCCACTCGGTTCGGACTCGTCGCCGCGGGGGTCGGGCTCACCGTCGTGCCCGAACTCGCCGCCGCGTCGGTGCCTGCGGGCGTGCGGACTCTCGAGGTCGACGATCCGCATTGGCTGGGTCGGTCGGCCGTTGCGGTCACGCACAGTGACCCTCGTCCCGCAGTCGCCACCGTGGTGGCGGCCCTGCGCCGTGAGGCGACCCGTCTGCGCACCGAGCGTCAGGGCGCACCGGCCAGGGCATGACACGCATGGCCGTGCGGAGCCGGGTGCACGACCCGGCGGCCTCCTGCGACGTCATACGCCGGTTGTGTCGGCGTCACCTCGAATCTGTGTCAGGGGGAGGAACAGGTCGTCGACGATCGCCTGGATGCGTGCGGGCTTTGGGGGCGTGAGCTCCATCAGCAGGTCGTGACGCATCAGGTCGTCCATTCGATCACGGCCCAACCCAGTGGTATGTGCTGTATCAGCTCGCGACCGTGCTCACCATCACCGGGATGGCGCCGACCTGTGGCAAGACCTACCTGATCCCATCGCCCTCATTCTCGAGACTGCATTCGGCGGTGTGTCTGAGCGCGACATCGAAACGACGATCCGCGTGCTGAGCACCGCGACGGAACGGCTCACCGATCTCTCGACGAAAGTGAACGAATCATGACCATCTTGATCACCGGCGGAACCGGCCTCGTCGACACCCGCCTTCTGCGCCGCCTGGTCGAGCCGGCGACACTCCCGACCCGGAGCAGATCCGGCGGGTGAACATCGAGGGCACCGAGAACCTC
>CAYPQR010000332.1:0-3878 GCA_964412865.1 uncultured Intrasporangiaceae bacterium | reverse complement strand
ACAACCCCGACCGGGTCGAGCTGGCGAAGTTCTGCCCGCGTTGCGGCAAGCACACGGCGCACCGCGAGACGCGCTGAGGCGCACTGCATACGACCGTCACGGCGGCCACCCCGGGTCATCGGGGTGGCCGCTGCTGCGCGTCGGGAACCCCGCTGCGTAAGGTCAGGGCATGGCTGTGAATCCGAAGGTGGAGGGCCGCACCTACGACAAGACGGCGCCGTATGTCGTCTCGCGGGCCAAGATTGCCGAATTCGCCGCCGCGGTGGGGGCCACCGACGCGGCGCACACGGACCCGCAGGTCGCACGCGAGCGCGGCTACGCCGACGTCATCGCCCCACCCACGTTCGCGGTGCTGGTCGCGCAGCAGGCCGAGGCCGCCGTGATGCGCGACCCCGAGGCCGGCATCGACTTCTCACGGCTCGTGCACGGCGAGGAGGGGTTCGTGCATCACCGCCCGCTCGTCGCGGGCGACGAGGTGACCGCGCAGACGACGGTCGAGCGCGTGCGGTCGGCGGGCGGCCACTTCATGGTGACGCTGCGCACCGAGATCGGCACGGTCGCCGGGGAGGACGTCACCACGGCGACGTCGATGGTCGTGATCAGAGGGGACGAGTGAGCGCGCATGCCGACCGCCACGCGCATCCCGATGACGCCCAGGAGAGACCGATGACGACTCCGCAGTTCACAGACCTGGCGGTCGGCGACGAGATCCCCGGCCGCAGCATCCACGTCGAGCGGGCCACGATGGTGCGCTATGCCGGGGCGAGCCTCGACTTCAACCCGATCCACTACGACGACAAGTTCGCGACCTCCGTCGGGCTGCCCGACGTCATCGCGCACGGCATGTGGACCATGGGTTCGGCCGTGCAGGTCGTCGTCGACTGGGTCGGCGACGCCGGCCGTGTCGTCGAATACAAGGTGCGGTTCAGCGCGCCGGTGCCGGTGCCTTACGAGGCCGGCACCGATGTCGACGTGTCCGGACGGATCAAGTCGCTCGACGACGACAGCCGCCGCGCCGTGATCGAACTGACCGCCGTCGTCGGCGGAGCCAAGGTGCTCAGCCGGGCGCTCGCGACCGTGCAACTGGACTGACCCGTGCACGAGGAATGGAACGCGCCGCTGGCAGCGCATACGACCATGCGGGTCGGTGGGCCCGCCGCCCGACTGGTGACGGTCGACACCGCCGACGAACTGGTCGACGCGGTGCGCGAGGTCGATGACGCGGGCGAGCCGCTGCTGGTGATGTCGGGAGGGTCCAACCTGGTCGTCGCCGACGACGGATTCAGCGGCACGGTCGTGCACGTCGCGACGCACGGCGTGCACGTGGAGTCGGACGACGCATGCGGCGGCGCCAATGTGCGGGTCGCGGCGGGTGAGCCGTGGGACGAGTTCGTCGCGCAGGCGTGCGAGCAGGGCTGGTCGGGTGTGGAGGCGCTGTCCGGCATACCCGGGCTGGTCGGCGCGACGCCGGTGCAGAACGTCGGCGCATACGGCCAGGAGGTCGCGCAGACGATCTCCCGGGTGCGCGTCTATGACCGGCACACGCAGTCGGTGCGCACGTTTGCGGGGGCCGACTGCGCGTTCACCTATCGGCATTCGCTGTTCAAGGAGTCGAGCCGGTATGTCGTGCTCGACGTGCTCTTCCAGCTGCCCCTCGCGACGCTCTCGCAGCCGATCGGTTATGCCGCGCTGGCGGATGGACTCGGCGTGCCGCTCGGGCAGCGGGTGCCGCTCCCGGACGCTCGCGCGGGCGTGCTGGAGCAGCGCCGGCGGCGCGGCATGGTGCTGGACGCCGGTGATCACGACACGTGGTCGTGCGGGTCGTTCTTCACCAATCCGATCCTGTCCGCCGCCGAATTCGAGGAGCTGGAACGCCGCGCGGCGCAGCGCCTCGGCCCCGACGGCCCGGTGCCGCCGAGGTTCCCGGCCGGCGACGGCCGCGTAAAGACCAGCGCCGCCTGGCTGATCGACAAGGCCGGCTTCGCCAAGGGGTATGCGCTGCCTGGCCCGGCCGCCCTGTCGACCAAGCACACGCTCGCGGTCACCAACCGTGGCGGCGCCAAGGCCGCCGATCTGCTGGCGCTCGCACGGCAGGTGCGCGACGGCGTGGAGGCGGCGTTCGGCATACGCCTGGTCAACGAGCCCGTGCTCGTCGGCGACCAGCTCTGACCACCCCTCGCCGAGAGGCATACATACCCGCTGAGCGGCATACATAAAATGTGCACCTCTCGGCGCGTATGTATGCCTCTCGGCGGCCTGTGGATAAGGGGCCGGCGGGGGCGTCGTCGCCTGCCACGCTGGCCGTATGCCGAGTGAACCGAACCTGATCGCCAGCGAGACTCTGGACCGGCTGGGGATCGACCCGTCGAGATCCGACCGGCGGGGTCGATCGCGCTTCGTCCGGGTGCGCAAGGGGCTCTATGCGCTGCACGACGCGTCGGTCCGGCCGGCGGATCAGCTGGTGCTGCGCGCATACGCCGTCGCGCGGCAGAGCGAGGGCGTGCCGCTCTTTTCCCACTGCACCGCCGCGGCGATCTGGGGTATGCCGATCATCGGCCGGTGGCCACAGCTGGTGGAGCACATCACTCCGGCAGGCACGACGGGGCGCACTCCGGGGGTGCGTCGCCGCAGGACCGAGCGCGTCCCGCGGGCCATGGAACGCGGCGGGCTGCTGGTCACCCCGGCAGCCCGCACGGTGATCGACCTGGCGCGCGAGCTGTCGCTCGAGTCCGCGCTGGCCGCGGCCGACTTCGCGTTGCACGAGGGGCTGTGCGGCCCGGCCGACCTGCAGTCGGAAGTCGATGCCCTGGCCCGGGGCGCTCGCGGTTGTCGCCTGGCACGCCGCGTCGTGGCACTCGCCGACGGGGCGTCCGAATCGGTGGGGGAGTCGCTCAGCCGGGCGCGGATGTTCCAACTCGGGGTGGCCAAGCCGGAGCTGCAGGTCGAGTTTCACGATGCCGACGGGTTCATCGGCCGCTCCGACTTCTGGTTCGGTGAGGTGAGTCTGATCGGAGAGTTCGACGGTCAACTGAAATATCGGGTCGAGCCCGGGATGAGCCCCGAGGAGGCGGCCGACGTGGTGTGGCGGGAGAAGCGCCGCGAGGACCGGCTGCGAGCCGGCGGGCGCAGGAGCGTGGGGCGCTGGGTCTGGGCGGATGCGCTCGATCCCGCACGCTTCGAGAAGGTGCTGCGCCGCATCGGGCTGCGCACCGGCGTCTTCCCCGAGTGGTTCTGACCGCCGAGAGGCATACATACCCGCTGACGGGCATACATAAAATGTGCACCTCTCGGCGAGTATGTATGCCTCTCGGCGCGGGGCGCGGGGCGCGGGCTCAGTGGGCGGCGAGCCAGGCGTCGATGTCGGCGAGGATGTGCTTCTTCACATCGGGCGGCGCGAGGGACGCATGCACGGACGACCGCGCCAGCTCGGCGAGCTGCTCGTCGGTGAAGCCGTGATCATCGCGTGCCGACTGGTATTGCGCCGCCAGGCGGTTGCCGAACAGCATCGGGTCGTCGGCGCCCAGCGCGACCACGGCGCCCGCGTCGACCAGCTGGCGCAGCGGCACCTGCTCCGGCGTGCGATAGACGCCCAACGCGACGTTGGACCCCGGGCACACCTCCAGGGCGATCCCCTCGTCGACGACGCGTCGCAGCACCTCCCGCGATTCGATGCTGCGCACGCCGTGGCCGAGCCGGGTGGGGTGCAAGGTGTCGAGCGTCTCACCCACCGCATCGGCGCCCAGCAGCTCGCCGGAGTGCGGCACCGATGCGAGCCCCGCCCGCCGGGCGATGCGGAACGCGTGGGCGAAGTCGGAGGTGGCGCCGCGCCGTTCGTCGTTGCTGAGCCCGAAGGCGATCACCTCACCCGGGCCGTCGCC
>CAYPQR010000331.1:0-3905 GCA_964412865.1 uncultured Intrasporangiaceae bacterium | reverse complement strand
TCTCGCCGTCGGCAGAGGCCAGAAAATGCGATCTCGCGTGCCGTACGCCGATCGGGCAGCGGAACGACTCGGTGATGGATCCGCTGCCCGACGGGCGCGCTGATATCTCGTCTTCTTCAGTCACCGGCGCGTTGCAGATCCCAGGCGGCCACCAGGGCATCCTCGATAGCCCCAGCATCCCCAGTCGCGAGGTTGGCCACGACCATCATGTGCTTGAGGAAGCGAGTTGGAACGCTGAAAGTGTCGGGGAACTGCTGCAGCAGCGTATCCCGGAGGTCGAAGTCCGAACGGATCACGATATGCATCTCATCGAGCTGACGAGTCACCAAACGCCCGTGGTAGCGCCACTGAGCGAGCCCACGCGGGCCCGTAGTCCGTCGTACGCCATCGAGGTCAGCCATCATCTCGGCCACATCGGTCAACCGCATAGGGCAGTCTTGCAGGACACTGATCGCCCGATACGGATCCGCGTACGGTCACACGTGACGGCTGCCCCGACACGCGACGACTGACGCCGCAACCATGCATAGTCATGCAGAAGCCAGCCGGGCAGGCCAACTCTGGTCGCATGCCGAGGCTGACGTCGAAATTGATCGACAAGTGACTCTGGGATTCACCGACATAGCCACGTACCCCGGGCCCGAGGGCGCGGTGCTCGCGTGGGTCGTGAACGACTCCTTGTCTCACGTCGTCGCTCGGCATCCGGACCGGTTCGCTGCCCTGGGCGCCATCACGCTGCAGAACCCGCAGGCCGCGACACAGGAGATCGAGCGGATCGTGGGTCCGCTGGCGCTGCACGGGGTCATGATCAACTCGCACACCGACGGTCACTACCTCGACGAGCCGCAGTTCGACCCGGTGCTCGAGGCCGCCGAGGCCCATCACGCGCCGATCTACCTCCACCCGCGGTTTCCGAGCATGCTCGCGCCCTACGACGCCCACGGCCTCCAGGGAGCGATTTGGGGCTACCAGGCCGAGGCCGGACTGCATGCCATGCGGATGATCCTCAGCGGTGTCTTCGACCGACACCCCGGTCTGACCGTGGTGCTCGGCCACCTTGGCGAAGGCATCCCGTACTGGCTCAAACGGATCGACAACAGATACGCGTTCGCCAGTCGAGTCACCGGAGCCGCGGACGCCGCCAAGCGACTGGACCTGACTCCGAGCGAGTACTTCTGCCGCAATTTCGTCATCACCACCAGCGGTATGAGCGATCCGGACGTCCTCGGCCTCGCCATCAAGGCGGTCGGTGATGACAATGTCATGTTTGCGATCGACACACCCTATGAGGACTCCGCCGATGCAGTCGCCTCTCTCCACCAGGCGTCCCTGTCCGAAACACAGCGATCCAATATCGGCCACGCAACTGCCGAACGGGTGTTTGGACTCGCCCCCGCCTGACATACGGTGCAGCGGACCCGACGACATCCGTCGGTGGTTCAGGGCCACGGTCATTGCTCCGAGCGAGCGCAGCCGCTGGTAGCAACGAGAGTTTTGGTTCGGCCCTGTCGGCGAGGGCACGTAGACTGGACGCACGATGAGCGATCACCTAGACCACGGCGAGCGGCCGGACCCCAGCGGCGAGTCGACGCCTGTCGTGTCCCGTCACACGATCACCATCCCGCCGGAGATCTCCATGGTCGCCCTGCTCGGCGCCCACGACGAATTGCTCCGTGCGATCGAGCGGGCGTTCCCCACGGTGACGGTGCACGTGAGGGGCAACGAGTTCCACCTCGACGGCGAGCCGTCCGACATGGCGCTGATCGAAGACCTGCTCGACGAGATGATGGCGATCGTCGAGGCGGGCCAGCCGCTCGGCCGTGACGCCGTCGAGCGTTCGATCGGCATGTTGCGCGGCAAGTCGCGCGAGCGGCCGGCCGACGTGCTCACGATGAACATCGTGAGCAGCAGAGGGCGCACCATACGCCCCAAGACGCTCGGCCAGAAGCGTTATGTCGACGCGATCGACCGCAACACCGTCGTGTTCGGCATCGGCCCGGCCGGCACCGGCAAGACCTACCTCGCGATGGCGAAGGCCGTCGCGGCACTGCAGGCCAAAGAGGTCAACCGCATCATCCTGACGCGGCCCGCGGTCGAGGCCGGCGAGCGGCTGGGCTTCCTGCCGGGCACCCTCAACGACAAGATCGACCCCTACCTGCGGCCGCTCTACGACGCGCTGCACGACATGGTCGACCCCGACTCCATCCCGCGGCTGATGGCGTCGGGCACCATCGAGGTCGCGCCGCTCGCATATATGCGGGGACGCACGCTCAATGACGCATTCATCATCCTCGACGAGGCGCAGAACACCTCGGCCGAGCAGATGAAAATGTTCCTCACGAGGCTCGGGTTCGGCTCCAAGATGGTCGTGACCGGCGACGTCACCCAGGTGGATCTGCCCGGTGGCACCCGGTCGGGCCTGCGCGTCGTGCAGTCGATCCTCGACGAGGTCGACGACGTGCACTTCGCCTATCTCGATGCATCTGACGTCGTGCGTCACCGCCTGGTCAGCGCCATCGTCGAGGCCTACGACTCCTACGACGCGCTCGCGGGCAGCCGCGGCGCCCGCAGATCCACCGGTGGCGGCCGGCGGGAGCCGTCATGACCGCCCGACAACGTCTTCGCTCCTCCCTCACTCCACACGTCGCGGGGGCCCCGGCATGAGCATCGACCTGCTCAACGAGACCGAGGTCGACGTCGACCTCGACGAGCTGCGGCAGTGCGCCGTGTTCGTGATGGACACGATGCACGTCCATCCCGACGCCGACCTGTGCGTGCGCGTCGTCGACGAGGCGGCAATGGAGGTGCTGCACGTGCAGTGGATGGACCTGCCCGGTCCCACTGACGTGATGAGTTTCCCGATGGACGAGCTGCGGCCCGCCGCCGCGGACGAAGAGCCCGTCGACGGTGTCCTCGGTGACCTCGTGCTCTGCCCGACGGTGGCGGCGCGGCAGGCCGACGAAGCCGGGCACACCGCCGAGGAGGAGTTGCTGCTGCTGACCGTGCACGGCATATTGCACCTGCTCGGCTTCGACCACGCCGAGCCCGACGAACGGCGGGAGATGTTCGGCCTGCAGCGCACCCTGCTGCTGACGTTCCTCGCGGAGCGCACCGGACCGTCCACGAAGGTGCGCATCACGCCGCCGACGGGGGAGTGAACGCCGTGGTGCTGCTGATCGCGGCCGCCGTACTGTCTGTCGTGCTCGGTTTCCTCTTCGCGGCCGCGGAGTCGGCCACCAGCCGGGTGGGGCGCCACCTCGCCGAGTCGCTCGTCGAGCAGGGTAGACGCGGAGCGCCGGCGCTGCGCACCCTGGTGGAGGACAGCGGCGCCGTCGCGATGGTGCTCACCTTTCTGCGTGTCATCGCGGAGGCGACCGCGGCGGTCCTCGTCACCATCGCCGTCAATGACCTTCTCAGCGGCTTCTGGAAGGTGCTGATCGTCGCCATTGCGGTGATGGCCGTCGTGTCGTTCGTGCTCGTGGGCGTCTCGCCGCGCACCCTGGGCCGGCGCAACTCCGTGAGCCTCGCGCTGATCGCGGCGCCGACCGTCCTGTGGCTGCGGCGTATCCTCGGGCCCGTCGCTCAGGCACTCGTGGCGATGGGCAATGCCGTGACACCGGGTGGCGGGTTCAAGGAGGGTCCGTTCGACTCCGCTGCCGAGCTTCGCGAATACGTCGACATGGCAGAGGATTCCGACTTGATCGAGGCCGAGGAGAGCAAGATGATCCATTCGGTCTTCGAGCTCGGCGACACCATTGTGCGCGAGGTCATGGTGCCCCGCACCGACATGGTGACGATCGACGACGACAAGACGCTGCGTCAGGCGACCAGCCTGTTCATACGCTCCGGCTTCTCGAGGGTCCCGGTCGTCGGCGAAGGACCCGACGACGTGCTCGGCCTGCTCT
>CAYPQR010000330.1:0-3909 GCA_964412865.1 uncultured Intrasporangiaceae bacterium | reverse complement strand
AACCAGATCGACTTCGCGGGCTCCGACTCGGCCCTCGACCCGGGCAAGGACGAGCCAGCGAAGGCGAGCAAGGCGTGCGGCTCCCCGGCGTGGAACGTGCCGATGGTCACCGGCCCGATCGCCGTCGCATACAACGTGCCCGGAGTCGACAAGCTCAATCTGACGCCGGAGCTCATCGCCAAGATCTTCAGCGGCAAGATCACGAACTGGAACGACCCGGCCATCGCCGCCGAGAACAAGGGCGTGAAGCTGCCGGACACCAAGATCTCGGTCTTCTTCCGCTCCGACTCCTCGGGCACGACGGACAACTTCACCAACTATCTGCACACCACCGCCCCCGACGTATGGACCGCCGACCACAGCAAGTCGTGGAGCGGCAAGGTCGGCCAGGGCAAACCCAAGAGCGCCGGCGTGTCGGCCGCGGTGAAGGCGACGAAGGGCGCCATCAGCTACGTCGAGTGGTCCTACGCGACCGCGAACGACCTGGACATGGCGAAGATCGACAGCGGCGGCGGACCGGTCGCCCTCACCGCCGAGTCGGCGGGAAAGGCCGTCTCGTCCGCGAAGGTCGTCGGCAAGGGCAAGGACCTCTCGCTGCACATCGACTATGCGACGAAGACGCCGGGAGCCTACCCGCTGGTGCTCGTCACCTACGAGATCGCCTGCTCGTCCTACGACGACCCGCGGACCGGCAAACGAGTGAAGGCCTTCCTGTCCTACATGGCCTCGCCGGAATTCCAGAGCACGCTGACCGAGATCGGCTCCGCGCCGCTCCCCTCGAAGGTGCAGTCGCGGGCCGCAGCGACCATCTCGGCCATCTCCTGACCCATGACCGCTGCTTCGTCGACCACGACGACGACCGCACGCCCCGGCGGCGCACCACCGCGCCGCTGGGGAGACCGGCTGTTTCGCGGATGGGCTCTGGCATGTGGCCTCGTCATCGTGCTGCTGGTCGCCCTGATCGCGGCATTCCTTGTCGCTCAGGCGCTTCCGGCCATCCGCGCCGACCACGACAACTTCCTCACCTCGCGCGCCTGGCACACGAGCGAGCCGCTGCGTTTCGGGATGGCGCAGCTGCTGTGGACGACCGTCGCGACGTCGACCGTCGCGCTGGTCATCGCGCTCCCGTTCTCGGTGGCCCTCGCACTGTTCCTCACCCAGTTCTCCCCCGCCTGGCTGGCGCGGCCGGCCGCGATGCTCATCGAATTCCTCGCCGCGGTGCCGTCGATCGTCTATGGCCTGTGGGGCGCCTACGTCGTGGCGCCGAAGTTCGGGCCGGTGCAGGACGCCCTTCAGGCAGCGCTCGGGTGGATCCCCTTCTTTGCGCCCGTGCCCTCGGTCACCGGCGGCACGACCATCCTGCTGGTGGGCATCGTGCTCGCCGTCATGGTCCTGCCGATCATGACGGCGCTGAATCGTGAAGTCTTCGCGCAGACACCGCAGTCGCACCGTGAGGCCGCCCTGGCGCTCGGCGCAACCCGCTGGGAGATGATCCGTATGACCGTGCTGCCGCACGGCCGGGCCGGCGTGATCAGCGGCGCCATGCTCGGCCTGGGCCGTGCACTCGGCGAGACCATCGCGGTGATGTTCATCCTGTCGGCCCTGCCTCAGGGAGCGGCCTGGACCTGGTCTCTGTGGGGCGGCGGAGAGACATTCGCCTCCAAGATCGCCTCCGACGCGGCCGAACTCACGCCGGGGCTCGGCACGGGAGCCTACATCGCAGCAGGCCTGGTGCTCTTCGTCCTCACGTTCGCCGTCAACGCCGTGGCGCGGATCGTGATTCACCGCAGGAAGGATGCGGCCGTATGACCGCCCCGCCTGCGACGAGGCCGTCCACCCGGGTCCCGGCGCCGCGAACATCCCTGCGCCGCAGCCGAGCAGTGAAGAACCGCATCGCGACGGTCGTGATGTGGGCCGCATTCGGTGTCGCCCTGATCCCCCTGGCCTGGATCCTGTGGTCCGTGTTCTCACAGGGGCTGTCGACGCTGTTCGATGCCACATGGTGGGTCAAGGACCAATCCGGCGTCGGCCCTGCGGGATTCGACGATCACGTGCGTGGTGCGCGACATGCAATCGTGGGGACGCTGCTGATGGCCGGCGTCACCTCGCTGCTGGCGATCCCCATCGCGATCATGACCGCGGTCTTCCTCATCGAGTACCCCGAGCACCGTCTGGTCCGCAGCGTCAGCTTCATGGTGGACATCCTGAGCGGCATTCCCTCCATCGTGGCGGCCCTGTTCGTCTACGCCATCTGGGTAACGACGTTCCATCTCACGCTGATCCCGATCTGTGCGTCACTCGCGTTGCTGCTGCTGATGATTCCGGTGGTGACCAGATCGGCTGAGGAAATGCTGCGGCTGGTGCCGAACGACCTGCGAGAGGCTTCCTACGCCCTCGGCATACCCAAGTGGAAGACCATCGTGAGGGTCGTGCTGCCGCACAGCCGCTCCGGCCTGATCACCGGGAGTTTGCTCGGATTCGCCCGCGTCGCAGGCGAAACGGCGCCGCTGCTGCTCGTCGCGTCGTATACGCAGTACCTCAATCAGGATGTGCTCTCCGGCAGCATGGCGGCGCTGCCGACACTGATCAACACCAACGTGCCGTTCATGAGCTCCGACCCGGTCAGCGCGCATCGGGTCTGGGGCGCGGCGTGCACGCTCATGCTGATGGTCCTCGCGATCAATCTGGTCGCGAGGCTCGTCGGATGGCTGCTTCGCACCCGATGATCGCGCCGTCCAGCACGAAGGAGAACGATGAGCAAGCAGATCGACGTCACCGACCTCGGCGTCTACTACGGCGACTTCAAGGCCGTCGAATCAGTCACGATGTCAATGCCTCCGTGCACGGTGACGGCGCTCATCGGCCCGTCGGGCTGCGGCAAGTCCACCTTCCTGCGCACGTTGAACCGGATGCACGAGATCACTCCGGGCGCCCGCGTGCACGGCTCGGTCCGGCTGGACCACGAGGACTTGTATGGCGCGCAGATCGATCCCGTATCGGTGCGCCGCACGATCGGCATGGTCTTCCAGCGGCCGAACCCGTTCCCCACGATGTCGATCCGCGACAACGTGGTCGCGGGCCTCAAACTGGCGGGCATCAGACGAAAGGCGGTGCTCGACGAGACTGCCGAGCGCTCGCTGCACGACGTCGGCCTGTGGGACGAGGTGAAGGATCGGCTCCGGCGTCCCGGCGCGAGCCTGTCCGGCGGCCAGCAGCAGCGGCTCTGCATCGCCCGCGCGATCGCCGTCGCACCGGAAGTGCTGCTGATGGACGAGCCGTGTTCGGCGCTCGACCCGATCTCGACGCTCGCGATCGAGCATCTGATCGAGCGTCTCAAGGCCAGATACACGATCGTCATGGTGACCCACAACATGCAACAGGCCGCCCGGGTCTCCGACCGCACCGCCTTCTTCAATCTCTCGGGCCCCGGCGGCTCGGGACAGCTCGTGGAGATCGACGACACCACCACGATGTTCAGCACGCCGAAGTGCCCGGCCACCGAGGCATACATCTCCGGCCGCTTCGGTTGAGTTCCCCCCGGCCGGTCGAGTGCCGCGATGCGAGGGACGAGCGAGCGGCGTATCGAGACCTCCGAGCCAGCGCTGCCAACCCAGCTGGTCGAGTAGCACGAGACGAAGTCGAGGGCGTATCGAGACCTCCGAGCGCGCGCTGCCAACCGGCTTGGCAACGCTCGTTACGAGGTCTCGCTCCCCGCGCGCTGCGCTCCATGCGGGAGGTGCCCCCATTGCTCCTGGCTCCTTCCCTTCGATACGGGCTCGTTCCTCGCCCTACTCAGGCTCCCCCGCAAGCGGGCGGTACCCCCAGGCGTCGCATCGGAGCTACTGACCGGAAATTACTCGATTGACCCGGCGAGTTGCACCCAGCCGAGCGGAGGTAGGGGAGGGACGG
>CAYPQR010000329.1:0-3922 GCA_964412865.1 uncultured Intrasporangiaceae bacterium | reverse complement strand
CGAGGTCTCGATACGCTCCTTGCTCCTTCGTCGCATCGGAGCTACTCGACCAGCCCAGGTGGTTGGATGGCGCGGTCGGGGACGGCGATCCCACTGTTCGGGCACGCGTCGCGGCGACGGACGGGATAATGACCCATATGGCAGCGGTGACTGATGGCTCGGCGATGAGTCAGCCCCTGCTGCGCATACGGGGCCTGTCGGCGGCGTTCGGCCCGGTGAACGCGCTGGACGACATCAACCTCGATGTGAGGGCGGGTGAGGTCGTCGCAGTGGCGGGCGACAACGGCGCCGGCAAGACGACCCTGCTGCGGTGTATCAGCGGCGACGTGAGCGAGGCGAGCGGGCTGATCCGGCTCGATGGCTCGCCGGTGACCGGTGGCGGGCTGCACGCCCGTCCCGATCGGCTCGGCTTCGTGTGGCAACACCTCGAACTGTCCGAAAACCTCGACATCGCCGCCACCGTCATGCTCGGCCGGGAGCACCGCAGGCTGCTGACTTCGAGGGCCCGCACCCACTCCGACGCGCGCGCCGTGCTCGACGACCTCGGCATACCTCTCGGGGACACGACCCGGATGGTGAGGTCGCTCACGGCGGCCGAGCGGCAGATGCTGGCGATCGTGCGCTCGGCGTCGCCACGGCCGCGCCTGCTTCTGCTGGACGAGCCGACGGCCGTGCTCAGCCGTCGGGACTCGGCCCACGTCGAGCGACTCATCCAGCGCCTGCGCGACGAGGGCACGACCGTCGTGCTCGTCTCGCACGACGTCGAGCAGCTCTTCCGTCTGGCCGATCGCGTCGTGGTCTTGCGCCATGGTCGGATCGTCGCGGAGGTCGACCCGACGCGTTCGCACACGGACGAGGTCGTGGCGCTCATGGCGGGCCTCGACACGGCCGCCGCACCGCGACGGCAGCTGACCCGGCTCGGCGGCCTCGCCGACCAGCTCACCTCGGCGGACCACCCCGGCAGCCTGACCCTGATCCTGTCGACCCTCGGCGCGGCGCTCGGCATCAAGCAGCTGTGCCTGCACCTGCTCGACGGTGACGAGCTGCGCGGCGTCGCATCGGTCGGCGTTCCGCCGGCGCTCGAGGAGGCGTGGCGCTCCCTGCCGATGGACGACACGTCGCCGGTCGCGCGTGCGGCACACGACGGTGCTCCGGCCATCGACGGAGACGTCCGGGAAGACTGCCCGGCCGCAGACCTCATGAAGGACGCGGGCATCGCGTCCTGGTGGGCCGTCCCGTTCGCGGGCGGCGGCGACCTGACCGGCGTGATCAGCATCCTCCCGCAGACGAACGGCGTGCTCGCGCAGGATCAACTGGCCCTCGTCAACCTCTATGCGGGGTATGCCGCCAACACCCTGGAGCGCGAGCGCCTGGTCGGCGAACTCACGGCCCGCAACACGGTGCTCGAGGCGATCCGCGAGGTGCTGCAGACACTCGCCGGACCCGAGCCGGTGGCCGAGGGCGTCGAGGCCGCACTGCGGACACTGCGGCGGGCGCTCGACGCCGACGAGGTGGCGCTCTACGAGAGCTCGGAAGGGCGGCAGACGAGGCGGGCGTATGCCATGGCCCCCGGGCGAGACGTGTCGCGCGCAGAGACCGCCGACGATGGCGTCCAACGGCTCGCGGTGCCGCTTGCCGACGGTGCGACCCTGGTCGCCGTGGCCGGGGAGCGCACGCTGGATCGGCACGAGCGCACGCTCATCGAGGACGCCGGCCACTCGATCCTGCTCGCCCTCGATCGCGAACGGGCGGAGAAGGCCCGGCGTGAAGCCGCCGCGCTGCGGCGTTCGCAGCAGATGCAGCGTCAGTTCCTCGCCCGCCTGTCGCACGAACTACGCACGCCGCTCACCGCGATCCGTGGATATGCCTCGAGTCTCCTGCAGCCCGACGTGACGTGGGACGACGCTTCGACGCACCGATTCCTGGGGCGCATCAGCGCCGAATCGGCGCGGCTGCGACGCCTTGTCGACGATCTGCTCGACTTCTCACTCATCGAGTCGGGCATGCTGCGGCTGCGCCCTGACTGGGTCGATCTGCCGCTCGTGATCGACGCCGCACGCGCGTGCCTGTCACCACAGGCGGCCGGAGCGGTTGCCGTCGACTGCCGAGACGGCCTGCCGCCGCTGTGGGCAGACCACGACCGGCTGGAGCAGATGCTGGTCAATCTGATGGACAACGCCGTGCGCCACACGCCGGACGGCACCAGCGTGCGGGTCCGCGCCTACGCGGAGTCACCCGAGACCGTCGTGGTCGAGGTCAGCGACGACGGAGGCGGATTCGCGTCACCGGCCGCCGACGGTGCCGGTGAGTCGGCCTCGCCGCGCTCCGAGACGGCGGGCGCAGGCCTCGGACTGTCGATCACGGAGGGCATCGTCGGGGCGCACCACGGCAGCATTCGGCGAACCGGTCTGGACCACGGCACTCGATTCACGATCCGACTCCCGGTGGAGGATTCTCGCTTGAGCAAAGAGGCTGACCATGACTGACGTCGAGCAGAAGACCACCGTGCTGATGGTCGAGGACGACCCCAATATCGTCGATCTGATCCGGGCCAATCTGACTGTGCGCGGATTCGAAACCGTCGTATCTCTCGACGGTGCAAGGGTGCTCAGGCAGCTGGAGACTGAGCGGCCCGACATCGTCCTGCTCGATCTGATGCTCCCGCGGGCCGACGGGATCGAACTGTGCCGCCGCATACGGCAGCGCTCCAGCGTCGGCATCATCGTCGTCTCGGCGCGCGGCGGAGAGCACGACAAGGTGGCCGCGCTGCATGCCGGCGCGGACGACTACATGACCAAGCCGTTCGGCATCGAGGAGCTGCTCGCGCGGATCGCGGCGACGCTGCGGCGCACTCGCCCGGCTCCCGACGCCCCACGGGCGGCGTCGGTGGTGGAGGTCGGCGGCCTGGTGGTCGACCTCGCCAAGCAGCAGGTCACGAGGGACGGAGAGCCGGTGCACCTGACCCCGACCGAGTTCGCGCTGCTGCGTGAGCTGGTGGGCGCACCGGGCACGCTGTTGTCACACGCGCAGCTGCTGCGGCGCGTGTGGGGTCCCGGTTATGAGACCGAGACCGAATACCTGCGCGTGTATGTGCGCCGCCTCCGCTCGAAACTGTCCGTCGAGGGGCAGCCCGCACTCATCCGCACCGAGCCGCGAGCCGGCTACCGCCTGATCGGCCATTGATGCCGTTAATCATTTGTTTATGTGAATCGCGTCTTGTTAACGGGGCGTTCACGGCGGCAACCCTAGGCTCGAAGACATCAGTTCGCGTCCGCCTGCCCACGGCATCGACCGGCAGGGCGGCGACGCCGCATCGTTAGGAGCGTTCCCTTGCAGATCAAGAAACTGGGTTTTGCCTCGGTCCTCGCCAGTACGGCGCTGGTTGTCGCCGCCTGCAGCAGTTCCGGGGGCGGTTCCGGATCGACCGCATCCGCGAAGGCGGGCGGCGGGGGTGGGTCGACCCACAGCGCCGCGACCAAGGCGAAGCTGCCGACGACGTCCGCGACGTCCTTCAAGCGAGACTTCGCAAGCATGAAGAAGCTGAAGCCGGTGGCCGACAAGGGATCCGGCAAGATCGCGGTCATCCTGCCCGACACGGTGACGTCGGCCCGATACACCGAGTTCGACGCGCCATACCTGAAGAAGGCGTTCTCGACCGCGGGGCTGTCGTCGAGCGACTTCACCGTGCAGAACGCACACGGCAAGGACGCGACTCAGCTGACGGACGCCCAGTCGGCGATCAGCGCCGGTGCCAAGGTGATCGTGATCGACCCGCTCGACTCCGGTGTCGGCGCACAGGTCGAGAACTATGCGAAGCAGCACAACGTGAAGGTCATCGACTATGACCGGCTGACGCTGGGCGGCACACGCGCCTACTACGTCAGCTTCAACAACGTGAAGGTCGGCAAGCTGATCGGCCAGG